>JABFXB010000316.1 GCA_013361975.1 Dermatophilaceae bacterium | reverse complement strand
GGACCCGGCGGCGACGCGGAAGCCCGCCTGACGGCATACCTCGGCTCGGTCGGGCTCGAGTGGGAGCTCGGCGGGCGTCCCGGGGAGTACGTCGTGACGCTGCCCGGCGAGAAGAAGCTCAAGACGGTCGTGTCGGTGCTGGTGCGCGACCGCACGACGAGCCTCAGCGCCTTCGTCATCCGCAACCCCGACGAGAACCACGAGGCCTTCTACCGCACCCTGTTGCGCAAGAACCTGCGGCTGCAGGGGGTCTGGTACGCCATCGACAACGACGGTGACGTCTACCTGCGCGGCGAGGTGCCGACCGTCGCCCTCGACGCCGAGCACCTCGACCAGCTCTTCGGCATCGTCCTCGCCGCGAGCGACGACGTCTTCAACGAGCTGCTCGCCCTCGGCTTCCTCGGGTCGATGAAGAAGGAGTGGGCGTGGCGGGTCTCGCGGGGCGAGTCGACCCGCAACCTCGATGCCTTCCGTCACCTGCTGGACGACGGCTCGGGCGCCTGACCGGCCGTCGCTAGGCTGGCGGCCATGACCTACACGCTCGTCCTCGTCCGCCACGGCGAAAGCGACTGGAACGCCAAGAACCTCTTCACCGGGTGGGTCGACGTCGACCTCACCGACAAGGGCCGCGCCGAGGGCGTCAGCGCCGGCAGGCAGCTCAAGGAGGCCGGCATCCTGCCCGACATCGTGCACACCTCGCTGCTGCGCCGGGCCATCACGACGGCGAACCTCTCGCTCGACGCCGCCGACCGGCACTGGATCCCGGTCAAGCGCGACTGGCGCCTCAACGAGCGGCACTACGGCGCGCTGCAGGGCAAGGACAAGAAGCAGACCCTCGAGCAGTTCGGCGAGGAGCAGTTCATGCTGTGGCGCCGCTCCTACGACGTGCCGCCGCCGCCCATCGACCAGGACGACGAGTTCTCGCAGCACGGCGACGCCCGCTATGCCGGCCTCGGCCCGGCGATGCCTGCGACCGAGTGCCTCAAGGACGTCGTGGCGCGCCTGATGCCCTA
Source organism: Dermatophilaceae bacterium (assembly GCA_013361975.1). Classification (GTDB taxonomy): domain Bacteria; phylum Actinomycetota; class Actinomycetes; order Actinomycetales; family Dermatophilaceae; genus Terrabacter. The sequence goes on along the minus strand of JABFXB010000316.1, from coordinate 4,882 downwards.
CTGGGAGAACGAGATCCAGAACGACCTCGCCGACGGCCTCACGGTGATGGTCGCCGCCCACGGCAACTCGCTGCGGGCCCTGGTCAAGACGCTCGACGAGATCTCCGACGACGACATCGCCGGCCTCAACATCCCCACCGGCATGCCGCTCGTCTACGAGCTCGACGAGCAGTTCCGTCCGGTCACCCGGGGCGGGCGCTACCTCGACCCCGAGGCTGCCAAGGCCGCGGCGGAGGCCGTCGCCAACCAGGGCCGCTGACTCTTTCGCAGCTGGCCCGTGGAGGATTGACGCTGCCCTGGCGACGTCAACCCTCCACGCCCCGGCCGACCGGGCAGCCGCGGCGCCGGCAGCGGCGGGCTGACTCCCGCCACCCGCGTCCTCGGAAGATCGCTTCGAGCTCGAGCGCGGTCTGGCACGGCGTCACGGCGACGTCGGTCCAGTAGACCCGGACCGTCAGCCAGAGGCTCGCCGCGTTACGGCGGTCGCGTCGGCCGTCGCGCTGCTGGTTCGCCCAGCCGGCATGGCCGAGGCGGCCGTCCACCTCGACCTTGACCCGCAACGCCGGATAGTCGTTGTCGCACCGGGTGCCACCGGGTCCGTCGGCCTGGCGCACCGCTGCGGGCAAGCCGTGGGCCTGCTCCACGTCGCGTGTGAAGCGGCGCTCGGCCGGGCTCTCGGTGCCGGCAGCGACATCGGCGAGAACCTCGAGCAGCAGCGTGCGGTGCGACTGGTTCGGCCGCTGCTCGAGGGCACGGCGCAGGTTGCGCACGGTGGTCCGGCGCGTCCCGACGGCCTTCGCCACGAGCGCCACGGCGCGGTCGAGCGCCTGGCCCTGTGCGAGGTCGAAGACCGTGTGGTCGATGCCGATCCGGTGTGGCCAGGCCCGCTCGTCGGTGCGTTCGTAGGCGTGGCGGCTACGAGTGATGACGATGCCGGGAGTCGTGTCGGGCCGGCGGTCGACGGGGACGACGACGTGGACGTCGAGCCCGGGGTGCGGCACGAGCCCCCAGAGGAACCCGGCGCTCGGCCCGCACAGTGCTGACGGCACACCGACCCGGAGCAGCGCGGCGAGCGCCCGGGCGTGCCAGTCGTCGCGGCCGGGTGTCGTCGAGTAGACGCCGCGCTGGACCAGGACCCAACGACCCGACTCGACCCTCCAACGGACCGCGGCGTCGCTGAGGCCCGACTCGAGTGCCTGGGCGCGCGTGACGAGCCCGAGCTGCGACTCGGCGACGGCGCGTAGGTCTCGACGCATGAGTGGAGCCTGCCGCCGTCGGGAGGGTCACCGCTGTCGTCGTCCCCAGCCACACTGCATACCGCCGTATGCGTGGAGGGTTGACGCTGCCCAGGCGACGTCAACCCTCCACGGGACGGGGTGCCCGGTCAGGCGTGGCTGTCGTGCTCGATGGATTCCAGCACGTCGGCGTCTTCGGCGTCCTCGTGGTCGTAGCTGACCTCGGAGTCGTACTCACCGGTGACGAGGTAGACGACCCGGCGGGCCACCGAGACCGCGTGGTCGGCGAACCGCTCGTAGTAGCGGCCGACGAGTGTCAGGTCGAGGATCGAGCTGCGCGACCACGTCGTGTTCTCGTCGAGGAGGGCGGCGAAGAGCTGGCGGTGCAGCTCGTCCATCGCGTCGTCGTCCTTCTCCAGGGTGATGGCGGCAGCGACGTCCTTGCTGGCGATGATCGAGCCGCACTTGGCGACGATGGCCTCGGCGACCTGCCCCATCTGGAGGATGTGTGAGCGCAGCTCCGGCGGCACGGCCGAGTCGGGCGTGCGCAGGCGCGCCACCTTCGCGACGTGGCGCGCGAGGTCGCCCATCCGCTCGAGGTCGGAGCTCATGTGCATCGCCGTGACGACGATGCGCAGGTCGGTCGCGACCGGCTGCTGGCGGGCGAGGAGGTCGATGGACATCTCGTCGAGCTCGATGCGGATGTCGTCGAGCTTGCGGTCGGCCTCGATGACCGACTCGGCGAGGTGGACGTCGGCGTCGAGGAGCGCGGTGGTGGCGCGGGAGATGGCGGACCCGGCGAGGCGGGTGAGCTCGACGAGCTGGTCCGAGATCGTGTCGAGGTCCTCGTGGAACTGGTCGCGCATGGTCTTCCTGTCGGTTGCCGGTCGTGCCGATGGCGGCGCGGTCGTCGCGCCGTCCTGGCGCTGGTGGTGGCGCTGGTCGTGTCTGGCTGCGTCGTCCTCCAGCCTGCCACTTCGCGGGCGCGCGGGAGGCACACCGCGCGGGGAGACACGTGCCCCGGTGGTGCAGAGGTTCGCAGGGCTTCGTTAATGCGTGGGGACGCCCAGATGAACACTGGGTTCGCGCCGCGCACGACGTGGGCGTGCGTGGTCAGAGCCTCCCGCGTGCATGCGTACGCTGAGTGTCGTGGACCCGACTACCGCGGCAACGCTCGGTGGCATCGCCGGCCTCGCCCTGGGCGGCCTGGCGATGGTCGCCGTACGCCTGTCGGACCGCTCCTCCGCCGCCGACGACCCGGCGCCCCCCGACCCGCCACTGCCTCCGGGCGTCGGTGAGGTCATCGCGGTCCTGCGCTCGAGCGGCATCGTCCTCGACTCCTCCGACCGCGTCGTCAACAACTCGCCGGCGGCCGTCGCCCAAGGTCTCGTCCGCGGCCAGGAGCTCGTCCACCCGGAGCTGCTGCACCTCGCCCGTGCGGTCCGTCGTGACGGCGTCATCCGCGAGGCCGAGATGGTGCTGCGCAAGGGCCTCGGCGACGGCCGGCTCGTGGTCGCTGCCCGCGTCGCGCCCCTGCGCGGCGACCACGTCATCCTGCTCGTCGAGGACCGGTCGAAGGCGGCCCGGGTCGAGGAGATCCGCCGCGACTTCCTCGCCAACGTCAGCCACGAGCTGAAGACCCCGGTCGGCGGCATCTCGCTGCTCGCCGAGGCGGTGCTCGACGCCCACGACGACCCCGAGGCCGTCGCCCGCTTCGCCAAGCGCATCAGCGTGGAGTCCACGCGCCTCACGCGTCTCGTCAAGGAGATCGTCGAGCTGTCGCGACTGCAGGGCGCCGACGTCATCAAGGACCCCGCCATCATCGACGTGGGCGCGTGCGCCCGCGACGCCGCCGACCGAAGCCGCCTCCTCGCCGAGGAGAACCGCATCGAGCTCGCCTCGGCGATCGACGACGGGTGCGAGGTGTGGGGCGATGCCGAGCTCGTGACGACGGCCATCAGCAACCTCATCGGCAACGCGATCGCCTACTCCGACAAGGGCACCCGGGTCGGCGTCAAGGTGCGCCGCGGCCGACCCGGAGTCATCGAGGTCTCCGTGACCGACCAGGGCCTGGGCATCCCCGCCGACGAGCAGCAGCGCATCTTCGAGCGGTTCTACCGTGTCGACACGGCGCGCTCGCGGGCGACCGGAGGCACCGGGCTGGGCCTGGCCATCGTCAAGCACGTCGCCGACAACCACGGCGGCAACGTGTCGGTGTGGTCCGAGGTGGGTCGCGGCTCGACGTTCACCATCGAGCTGCCGGCCGCCAACGCGCAGGCGACCATCGAGCCCCCACCCGCCGAGCCTGCCGAGCCTGAGCCCGCTGGCGCAGCACCGTCCACAGACCCACCCGGGGCGTATGCCGCCGGGCCGGTTGCCGAGCCCGCCGAACCACCGCCCTCTGCTGAGGCCGAGGAGCGCCGGGCCGGTTCCGGACCGACCGTCAACGCCTGACCCCGAAACCCGACCCACCACCGCCGGCCAGCCGCCTGACCCTGAGAGGCCCGTCTTGAGTCGCATCCTGATCGTCGAGGACGAGGTGTCGTTCTCCGACCCGCTCTCCTACCTGCTCAAGAAGGAGGGCTACGACGTCGCCGTGGCCGAGACCGGGCCCGACGGCCTGGCGGAGTTCGACAAGAACGGCGCCGACCTCGTCCTGCTCGACCTCATGCTCCCCGGGCTCTCCGGTGTGGACGTGTGCCGCGCCCTGCGGCAGCGCTCGTCGGTGCCGGTCATCATGCTGACGGCCAAGGACAGCGAGATCGACAAGGTCGTGGGGCTCGAGATCGGCGCCGACGACTACGTCACCAAGCCCTACTCGAGCCGGGAGCTGCTCGCGCGGGTCAAGGCGGTGCTGCGCCGCCTGGCCGAGCCCGAGGACCTGCTGCCCTCGACGCTCGAGTCGGGGCCGGTCCGCATGGACGTCGAGCGCCACACCGTGAGCGTCGACGGCCGCTCGGCGTCGCTGCCGCTCAAGGAGTTCGAGCTGCTGGAGATGCTGCTGCGCAACTCGGGCCGCGTGCTCACCCGGATGCAGCTGATCGACCGGGTGTGGGGCAGCGACTACGTCGGCGACACCAAGACCCTCGACGTCCACGTCAAGCGCCTGCGGGCCAAGATCGAGCCCGACCCGAGCAACCCGGTGCACATCGTCACCGTGCGCGGGCTCGGCTACAAGTTCGAGGCGAGCTGAGCGAGCGGACTTTCCCAGGACTCGCACAGGACGTGTCGGACGACAACCCGGCACGACGACTCCGGACGACAGGAGGGGCCCACCGCGCGGTGGGCCCCTCCTCGCGTACGTGCTGGGTGTCGCTCGAGCAGCCCGGGCGCGGGCGCGGTGCCGGTCAGGCGCCGGTGGGCGCCGGGGTGACCGTGGCGTAGTAGCCGGTGGCGGGGAGGACGGGGACCTTGACCACCGCGGTGCCACCGGAGCTCGACGTGACGGTGACGGCGACGATGCCGCCGGGCTTGGCGTTGACGCCGGTCAGCTGCAGGCCCTTGGTGGCAAGGCTGACCTGCTCGCGCGGGCCGAGCTGCACCTCGGAGCCGGTGGGCTTCGTCGTGGCGTTGGGGTCGGCCTGGGCGGCGATCTGGACGGTCATGTTCTGCTGGCCGAGGTTGACGGCCGAGCCCGAGATGACGAC
>JABFXB010000042.1 GCA_013361975.1 Dermatophilaceae bacterium | reverse complement strand
CGTGCGCCACATCGTCGACAACCCGATGCTCAACGGCGAGGTCATCCGCCTCGACGGCGCCCTCCGCATGCCCCCGCGCTGACCCGCGTCCCCCACCCACTCCCCCACCCACTCCCCCACCGTCGAGAGGCCACGTGTGGCCCACCCTCAACCGTCGAGAGGCCACGTGTGGCCCACTCTCAACCGTCGAGAGGCCACGTGTGGCCGATCCCCATCGGACCATCAAGGTATGCCGTCCCGTCCGCGGGTGACCACGCGTGGGGTCTCGGCACAATGAGAGCGTGAACGAGCCCGGCGCAGACCTGGTCATCGCCCCGGGCCCCGGCCTGCGGGGTGGCCTCGTCATCCCCGCGGCCGAGCTCGTCGAGCGCTTCAGCCGCGCTTCGGGTCCGGGTGGTCAGGGCGTCAACACGACCGACAGCCGCGTCGAGCTCGTCTACCAGCCGGGATCGTCGGTGGCCCTGACGGAGGGTCAACGTGAACGTGCGGTCGCAGCTCTGGGCCCCCGCCTCGTCGGTGGGCGGCTCACGGTCGTCGCGAGCGAGCACCGGTCGCAGCTGCGCAACCGAGCCGCTGCCCGCGAACGGCTGGCCGACCTGCTCCGCGCCGCGCTCGCCCCACCACCGGCGACCCGCCGTGCCACCCGGCCGACCCGAGGCTCGCAGCAGCGACGGCTCGACGGCAAGAAGCGCCGTGGTGAGCTCAAGTCAGGTCGCGGCCGCATCCAGCCCGACTGAGACCGCCCGTCGGGAACTGAGCACTCGACGGACGAACCAGACGGCATACGTTGGCCACTCGACGTGCGGGAGGGGGCCACACGTGGCCTCTCGACGTGCGGGAGGCGGCGACACGTGGCCTCTGGACGTGCGGGAGGCGGCCACACGTGGCCTCTCGACGGTTGGAAGGGGGGTCAGGGGTGTGGGGGCGGCAGGACGGTGGTGTCGACGACGGCGTCGACGTCGATCGGGCCGTAGACGTGCGGGAACGTCTCGCCCGTCGACGCGTCGCCGACCTCGTACACGACCTGAGAGCCCAGCCGTGACTCGTCGATGTGCAGCAGCACCAGCGGCCCGGCCACGTCGGCGTAGAAGCGCGATCGCACGACCGGCCACTGCTCGGCCGACGAGGCGTGGATGAAGCCCTCCTCCTCGAGCGAGACCCCGCGCGTCGACCGCGTGTAGCTGCCGTCGCGGCGCGCCTGCTCCCAGTCGGCCTGCTCGGCCAGGTGGTAGATCATCCGCCAAGCCTGCACCCTGCGAGCCTGGTCGCAGGACACTGGGCTGAGATCGTCCGGTGGACGACAACCTCGGCGCGCACTCACCGCGTCGAGGGTGCGTCCAGCCACGCCGGCCCAGGGGGGTGTCCAGTGGAAAGCATCGATCGCGAAGCCGACTTCTCGGCCTACGTGCGAGCGCGCCAGAAGTCCTTCGCCCGCTTCGCCTACCTGCTCACGGGCGACGCGTATGCCGCAGAGGACCTCGTGCAGGCGGCGCTCGTCAAGGCGTACGCGAAGTGGGACCGCATCAGCGGCGTCGAGTCACCCGACGCGTACGTCCGCAAGATCATGGTCAACGAGCACACGTCGTGGTGGCGCCGGGCGTGGCGTCACCGCGAGCGCACCGACAGCGAGCTCATCCGCGTCATGGACCCGGCCGGGGTCGACGCGCCGGCGCACGACGGCGAGCTCTGGGCGCACGTCCGCTCGCTGGCGCCGCAGCAGCGGGCCGCCGTCGTCCTGCGCTTCTACGAGGACCTCAGCGAGGCCCAGACCGCGGAGGTGCTCGGCTGCTCCGTCGGCACCGTCAAGAGCCACACGAGCCGCGCGATCCGGTCGCTGCGCAGCACGATGAAGGAGGTCACGCCGTGAACGCCCACGACGACCGGGAGCACGAGCTCCAGACCCTGCTGCGCCAGGAGGCCGACCGCGTCGAGGTGCCCGGGGACTTCGCCCCCGTCGCCATCGCCGGGCGCCGCCGCCAGCAGCGCACCCGCGCCGTCATCGGCGCGACCGTCGCGGTGGCTGCCATCGCCGTCGCGGTGCCGGCCCTCTGGTCGGGACGCGGCGCCGCACCGGTGCCGGCCGTCCCCTCGACGACCACGTCGGTGCCGTCACCCACCGGCACCGTGCCCACCCCGAAGCCCACCTCTCCGCCGCCCACCGGTGGGGCACCGGTCGGAGTCGTCGCGACGCGGTCCAACACGTATGCCGTGGACGACACGATCCGGGTCGGCGACACGGTCGTCCGCCTCGAGAAGGGCACAGTCGTCGAGAGCTTCGCGGTGCTGTCCAACGGCGGCTTCGTGCTCATGTCGCGCCTGTCGACCCCGGACGCGCAGACCGAGCTCGAGATCCTCTCGCCGGCCGGCAAGACGGTCCGCGCCGTCCGCGGCGGCGGCTCGTACGTCGTGTCGCCCGACGGCACGAGGGTGCTGGTCAAGAGCGGGACGTCGAACGCGGTCGCGGTCTACGCACCGGACGGGTCGGTCGTGGCGCAGCGCCAGGACCGGCGCGAGCCCGGCGCGGTCGTCGGTGACGTCGCGTACCTGAACGGCGACGAGAGCCAGGGCTCGCTCGAGTGGAACCTCGCCACCGGCGCCACCCGCAGGCTGCCCGCGCACATCGTGGCGGTCTCGGCCGACCGCACGCGCGCGGCGCAGTCGTGGACCGTCCCGACCGACACCTTCGAGGACTTCTGCTGGGCCGTCGTCGACCTGACGCAGCCGGGCTTCCCGAAGAAGATCGAACGCTGCGGCCAGAAGGGCAACCCGTCGATGTTCCAGCCGACGGCCTTCTCGAGCCGGGGCACCTACCTGGTCGGGTCGCACTACGTCGACGGCGGGTTCTGGTTCAGCGCGGGCGTCGTCCGCGTCAGCGACGGCGCCGTGGTCGTCGGCGGTGGCGACGCCTCGCGCCTCGTGTCGGGCTGGAGCTGGCACCTCGAGGCCGACGAGTCGACCTTCGTCATCTCGCGCAACACCTCCACCCCGGTGTCGCCGGCAACGCAGAACACCCTCCAGCGCTGCTCGCTCTCGATGCAGTGCGAGCAGACGCAGCCGCCGCTGGCGGTCAAGGACCCGAACGGCTTCACCGAGCCGCGCTACGTGGTCCCCCGCTGACGGGCCACCCCGAGGACGTATGCCGTCCGCCCACCTCGGGCGGACGGCATACGCACGCTGTCCGACGGGGAAGGCGGGTCAGGCGGTGGCGCGGCGGTCGCGCATCCCGACGAGCGTGAAGGCCAGGGCGCCGAGCGCGACGAGGCAGAGCAGCGCCAGCCCGAAGCCGTAGCCCCCGAAGACCTTCTCGTAGGTCGCGCCCATGACCAGGGGCGGGAAGTAGCCGCCAAGGCCACCGGCCGCACCGACGAGACCGGTGACGGTGCCGACCCGCTCCGGCGGGGCGAGCCGCGCGACCCAGGCGAAGACACCGCCCGTGCCGAAACCGAGGAAGAAGGCGATGGCGACGAAGGCGATGCCGGCCGGCAGCTCGAGCGGCGGTCGCAGCGCGAGCACCACGGCGAGCGCAGCGGTGCCGGCGAGCGAGATGGCGAGCACCGACCGCGGGCCGATGCGGTCGCTGAGGATGCCGCCGAGCGGACGCGCCACCACGGCCGCGATGGCGAAGCCGGCCGTGCGCGTGCCGGCCGCCGTCAGGTCGAAGGAGTAGATGTCCTTGAGGTAGGTCGGCAGGTAGGTGGAGAAGGCGACGAAGCCACCGAACGCGACGGCGTAGAGGAACGACATGCGCCAGGTCACCGGCAGCCGCAGGGCCGCGGTGAGCTTCGGCACGACCGGGTCGGTGTTCGACGTCCAGGTGGGCGAGTTGCGCATGCCGAACCAGCAGATGGCGGCGGTCGCGACGAGGGCGAGCGCCATGATGGCGTGCGTCGCCGTGTAGCCGAACCACGTGACGAACCTCGGGGTGAAGAAGGCCGACAGTGCGGTGCCGCCCATCCCCGCACCGAACACCCCGGTGGCGAAGCCGCGCCGTGCCGGGGCGAACCACGCGTTGACGAACGGGATGCCCACGGCGAAGGTCGTGCCGGCGATGCCGAGGAGGAAGCCGAAGAGGAGCAGCAGCGCGAACGACTTCACGTTGCCGGCGAGCGCGACGAGCAGCACGAACGGCACCGACAGCAGGGTGAGCGCCGGGAACATGAGGCGTCCGCCGAACCGGTCGGTGAGGGCTCCGACGGGGATGCGGCCCAGGGACCCGACGAGCACGGGGGTCGCGACGAGCAGGGCCTTCTGGCTGCCCGACAGCTCCAGCTGCTGGGTGTAGCGCACGCCGAGGGGGCCGATGAGGTTCCACGCCCAGAACGTCACGGCGAAGGCGAACGTGGCGAGGGCGAGGTTGCGGGTCTGGCCGGTCAACGGTGCCGCCGTAGTCGTCGACGCGGCGGTGGTGCTGGCACTCATGAGTTCTCCTGTGAGCGGTGGTTCGGGGTGGTCAACGGCGTTCGCGGTCGCTCGTGCCGACGCCGGACCATCCCGGGCGGCTCGCGCGCGAGCCGGTGCCCCTGGCGTCGCGGGACCGGTAGACGATGTAGGGGCGGAAGAGGTAGTGCAGCGGCGCCGTGAAGGCGTGCACCAGCCGCGTGAACGGCCACAGGGCGAAGAGGAGCATCCCGACGATCGCGTGGATGTGGAACTGGATCGGCGCCTCCTCCATGGCCGCGACGTCGGGCTGGAGGAGGAAGACGGAGCGGAACCACGGCGACACGGTCTCGCGGTAGTTGTGCGCCTCGCTGCCGGCGCCGACGCTGACGAGGGTCGTCCAGAGGCCGAGCACGATGGCGGCCACGAGGAAGACGTACATCAGCTTGTCGTTCTTCGTCGTCGCCATGAAGACGGGGCCGGTGCGACGTCGCCGGTAGACGAGGATGAGGATGCCGACGAGGGTGCAGACCCCGGCCAGGCCGCCGAAGAGCAGCGCGTTGAAGTGGTAGAGCCCCTCACTGACGCCGAGCGCCTCGGTCCACGCCTCGGGGATGACGAGGCCGCCGACGTGCCCGATGAAGACGAGCAGGATGCCGAAGTGGAAGAGGGGCGATCCGATGCGCAGCAGCCGCGACTCGTAGAGCTGAGACGAGCGGGTGGTCCAGCCGAACTTGTCGTAGCGGTAGCGCCAGATGGTGCCGCCGACGAGGCTGGCGATGCAGAGGTAGGGCAGCACGCCCCACAGGAACGTGCTCATGATCGGGCCTCCACGGGTGTGCTCGACGAGACCGGTTGCAGCGGAAGGAGTCTCGGGTCGTAGGGCTCCAGGCCGACGCTCTCGGCCGGCTGCGGGCCGGACATGCCGACCATCGCCATGACTGCCGCGCGATCGGTCGGGGACTCACCCGGGAGCGTGGCGCACACGGCGACCGCCGCGGCGGCATACGGGCTCTGCCTCTCCTGCAAGGCGATTCGCAGCAGCTCGAGGCTGGCGCGGTACTCCTGCAGCAGGGTGGTCCCGGCCTCGGGGTCGGCGCAGGCCGCGAACTCGAGCACCATCGGCAGGTAGTCGGGCAGCTCGCCGTGCGTGTCGACGAGGAAGCCGCTGCGCCGGTATGCCGCCTTGAACCGTCCCAGCACCTCCCCGCGTCGACGCGTGTCACCGTCGGTCCAGTAGGAGAGGTAGAGCGCGTGCTTGCGGCTCAGGTCGAAGGTGTCGACGTAGGCGCGCTGGAGGGCCTCGAGGGGCTGCGACCCCAAGTGCTGCACCACGGTCGCCAGCTCGCGCCCGGCCGGCGAACCGGCCTGCTCCGCCAGGGCATCCGCGAGCAGTGGCAGCGACGCCACGAGCTCCTCGGTGGGGTAGTCCAGGCAGCGGGCGGCCACGAGGTGCACGACCCGGTGGTCGGCCTCGTGGTGCCGCCGGCGGCGCGTGTCGTCGCGGCGGGCGCGGGAACGCAGTCCGATCACGGCTGG
>JABFXB010000243.1 GCA_013361975.1 Dermatophilaceae bacterium | reverse complement strand
CCGTCTACAACGATGAGGCGGTCCAGGCCCAGTCGGCCGACATCGACGTCGTCTCGGGTGCCACAGTGACGTGGGAGGGCTACACGCGGTCGCTCCAGTCGGCCATCGACCGAGCGAACATCTGACCGCCGTGCACGCACAGACGAGGGAGCGCAGGATGGACGGACGCGGCGTCCCGCCCGGCCGGCCCGACCACCACCCCGACCACCACCCCGGCCACCACCCCGGCCACCACCCCGGCCACCACTCGGTGCCGCGACGGCGGGCCTGGGTCGAGCAGGTCATGGGTATGCCGGTCAGCCTCCACCTGCGCGGCGACGGGGTCCACGCGCAGGCCGCGGCCCGAGCCGTCGAGGAGGCCTTCGGGATCCTCCGCGAGATGGACTCGGTCTTCTCCACGTACCGCGACGACTCCGACCTGATGCGGCTGCGTCGCGGGCAGGTCCAGCTGGCACAGTGCAGTCCGCTCGTCGAGGAGTCCCTCCGGATCGGGGAGGAGGCGCAGGAGCTGACGAAGGGCGCCTTCACGACGCTGCTGCCGACGGGTGGGGGCGACCTCGCGTTCGACCCCACCGGGCTGGTGAAGGGGTGGGCGGTGGACCGTGCCTCCGCGCCACTACGGCGGCTGCCGGGAATCTCCTTCTGCGTCAACGCCGGCGGCGACCTGCTCGTGGGTGCTCACGACGAGCTGCCGGCCTCGGGCCCGGACGCCATCCTGTGGCGGGTCGGCATCGAGGACCCGCGTGACCGCCAGCGCATCGCGAGCACGCTCACCTTGGCCCGCGGTGCCGTGGCGACGTCGGGCACGGCGGCCCGCGGTGCCCACCTCTACGACCCGGTGAAGGGTGAGCTCGTGGGCCACCCCGGGTCGGTGACGGTGACGGGTCCCACGCTGCTGTGGGCCGACATCTGGGCCACCGCCCTCTTCGTCGGTTCCGAATCCACCCGAGAGGCCTTCGCCCGCAGCGCCACCGACTACCTGTCGACGGCGCTCTGAGCGCCCTTCACGTCGCCTCCTCCACCGGGTCGAGCCGCGCCGCGCCCAGACGGTCCGCGTCGCAAAGGACAAACCGCGCAAGGCCGCCCCAACCGGGGCGGCCTTGCGACGTTCTTGCGGAAACCCTGCGCGGCCCGGCGCCCGCCACTTGCGTTTGGCTCGTCACGATCGATGCATCAGCTGGTGCCGACCCCGTCGGGACCGTTGACACAGAGACCTTCGGGCGAGGCCCCGCCGGTCCGGGGAGGGAGTGCCATGACCGACACCGCCGACGTCGACCCTGCGACGGCTGCGTGTGACCGTGGCACCGTCCCCGGCCGGCGGGCCACCTCGAGGACGTCCTCCGTGGGAGGCGGGCGTGCCCGCTGACGTCGTCCTGGGCCGGGCCTGCCCGGCGCTCGCGACGCAGCAGCTCGACCCCACCGCGCTGACGCGCCTGGCGGCCGAGCTCGAGAGCAGCGACCTCGCACGCTCCATCGCCCGGACCTACCTCCGGATGCTCGAGGGCCGGCTGTCGCGGGCATCGGCCGCGCTGGCCCGTCGTGACGACATCGCGGCCATGGACGTGCTGCTGAGCCTCCGCGTGTCCTCCGCGACCGTGGGCCTCGTCCGTCTCGAGGCCGCCGTGCTCGGCGTCATCGACGCCGTCCGTGGCGGAGAGGGGGAGCTGGCACGCGAGCTGGGTGCCGCGATGGCCGGCATCGCCCCCGATGCGGGAGCGGCCCTGCAGTCGCACCTCGACGCGACGGCGTCGGGGCCGGCCGCGGTGGACCGCCTGCCCTGATCTCCGTCAGAAGGCGTCGGGCTCCTCCATGCGGTAGCCGACCCCTCGCACGGTGCGGATCGGAGCGCGGCCGCCGGCCGGGCCCAGCCTGGCCAGCTTGCGCCGAAGGTTGCCCACGTGCACCTCGACGAGGTGCTCCTCGGACCATCCCGGCCCCCACAGGCTGTCGAGCAGCACGGCGCGCGACCAGACCCGACGCGGCGCGCTGAGGAGCGTGGTCAGGAGGTCGAACTCGGTGCGCGTCAGCTCAGCCTCCCTGCCGTCGACCGTGACGACACGCGCTTCCGCGTCGACGGCGATGCGACCGTGCGTGAGCAGGGCGGCATCCTGCTCGCCGGCGGGCGGTGGTGCGGGCGTGGCGGCCGCAGTGGGCGCGCTGCCGTTGGAGCCGGAGGGTGCTACGTCGGTGCTGCTGCGCACGGCACGGGGACGACGGAACATCGCGTTGACCCGCGCCTGCAGCTCGCGCGGGCTGAAGGGCTTGGTGAGGTAGTCGTCGGCGCCGATCTCGAGGCCCATGAGCCGGTCGATCTCGTCGGTGCGGGCACTGATCATGACGACGTACGCCTGGCTGACGTCGCGCACGCGGCGGCAGACCTCGATGCCGTCGAGGTCGGGGAGCCCGAGGTCGAGCGTCACGAGGTCGGGGTCGTTGGCCATCACGAGGTCGAGTCCCGCCTGGCCGGAGGCTGCGGCCGCGACCTCGAAGCCCTGCATCGTCAGGCTGTGCGTGATGAGCTCGCGGATGTCGTCGTCGTCCTCGACGACGACCGCAGTGCGTTCAGAGCCCGGCATGGCGCGATTGTTGCAGAATGTGGGCGTTTGGCCGGTCAGTTCTGGCTGCCCGGCGGTTCGTCCGCCGGATCGATTGCGCCAGAACGGCCCTCACGGCCGCCCTCGGATGGGGGCCGGAGCCGGTCCTCGAGTGCCGCGGGTTCGGTGACGGGCAGGTCGCAGACCATGCCGCGGCACACGTAGGCAGCGGCGCCGCCGTCCACGAGAGGGCGGTCGGCGAGCAGCGGAGCCCCGGGCTGGTCGGGCTCACCGCGCACGACGACGAGTCCCGGGCTCGGCGACCGCCGCGCCACCTGCTCCAGGGCGTCGGCGCGCGGGTCGTCTCCGACCACGGCCACCTGCAGCGGCCCCGCGACGATCGCCTCGGCGACGGCGAGGCTCCACCCGCCGAACCTCGGCTCGCGGACAGCGAGTCCGAGTCCTGCAGCCGTGGCACGGACGCCGGCGTCGAGGGCGTGCGGGTCGCCGGTCACGCCACCGAGCATGACCAGCGCGCCGGCCAGAGCCGACTGGCCCGCGGGCTCGGCGTTGTCGGCGGCGCTGCGCGGACGAAGGTAGAGCGACTCGGCCCCCTCGGCGGTGTCGTGGAACCCGCCGTCGTCGGCGGCGAAGCCCGCCGCGCCATCGAGGACGGCGCGGGCCGCGTCGAGCCAGCGGAGCTCGCCGGTGGACTGGTGGAGCACGAGGAGGCCCTCGGCGAGGTTCCCGTGGTCGTCAGCCACCGCCCGCGCTGCGCCGACTGCACCCAGTCGCGAGGCGCGCCGCAGCTCCCCGTCGACGAGGTGGACGCCGAGCACGTGGCCCGCGCACGCCCGGGCCGCCTCGACCCATGCGGGCACACCGAACGTGGAGCCGGCGCCGGCGAGTGCCGCGATCGCCAGACCGTTCCACGACGTCACCACCTTGTCGTCGCGACCCGGCTGCGGGCGCCTCGAGCGTGCCTCGAGCAGCCGCGTACGGATGTCGTCGAACCACTCGGGGTCTGCCGCATCGACGGGCAGCTGCAGCGTCGAGGAGCCGTGCTCGAAGGTGCCGGACGCAGTGACGACGAAGAGGTCCGCCGCGGCGGCTGCGTCGTCGCCGAGCACCTCACGCAGCTGCACGGGGGTCCAGGCGTAGGTGAGCCCCTCGACCCCGCCGGCGTCGGCATCGAGCGACGATGCGAACCCGCCCGCCTCGGTGCCGAGGTCACGCACGATGAACTCGGCCGTCTCGCGGACGACCTTCTCCGCCAAGGGATCCCGGGTGACCTTCCACCACGAGGCGTATGCGCGCAGCAGCAGGGCGTTGTCGTAGAGCATCTTCTCGAAGTGCGGGACGACCCACTGCGCGTCGACGGCGTAGCGTGCGAAGCCGCCGGCCAGCTGGTCGTACATACCGCTGCGCGCCATCGCCCGGAAGGTCCGCGAGGCCATCGAGAGGGCGTCAGGGTCGCCGGTGCGGGCGTGGTGCCGGACCAGGAACTCGAGCACCATCGACGGGGGGAACTTTGGCGCCCCACCGAATCCCCCTGCGGCGGTGTCGAACTGGCGAGCCAGCAGCGCGACCGCAGCGGACAGGGCGCTGGAGTCGACGGCATACGGGGTCGGCGGCGCGAGTGCCCCTGCGAGAGTCGTCGCGATGTGCGTTCCCGATGCCCGCACCTCCGTCTCGCGGGTGCGCCAGGCCTCGTCGAGCGCCGCGAGCACCTGGAGGAAGTGGTCCCGCGGGAAGTACGTGCCGCAGAAGAAGGGCTCGCCCTCGGGAGTGAGGAAGACGGTCATCGGCCAGCCCCCGTGGCCCGTCGTCGCCGTGACGGCCGACATGTAGGCGGCGTCGATGTCGGGGCGCTCCTCGCGGTCGACCTTGACGGACACGAACCGCTCGTTGAGCGCCGCCGCCACCGTCTCGTCCTCGAAGGACTCGTGCGCCATGACGTGGCACCAGTGGCACGCGGCGTAGCCGACGGACAGCAGGATCGGCACGTTGCGCTCACGCGCCTCGGCGAAGGCGTCCGGGCCCCACTCCTGCCAGTGGACCGGGTTGTCGCGGTGCTGCAGCAGGTAGGGGCTCGTCGCGTCGGCGAGGCGGTTCGTCATGACCCCCACGCTAGGCGAGGCGGAGCCGGGGACCGCCGCTCAGGCCGCCTGCGCGACGAGCGACTCCCAGCGGATCCGCTTGGCCCGGTAGCTGAAGATGGCGAGCTTCGCGAACTCCTCCACGATGCGGGCGGCGAAGATGCCGACGTAGCCGAGCGGCGTGTGCAACCCGAGGAGCACGGCCAGCGGGAGACCGACGACGAAGGCGCCGACGACGTCGCCGAGGATGACGCCGCGCACGTCGTTGCCGCTCGGCAGCACGCCCGCGCCCACGATCATGTTGCGCACCTTGACGACCTGGAACGCCGCGTTGAGCAGGATGCCCACGCCGGCCATGAGCCGCACGTCCGGGCCTGCCTCGCCGAAGAGCGGCTCGAGCAGCAGCACCGACACCCCGAAGAGCAGCCCGAAGGCAGCGGCCGTGCCGACCCCGGCCCGCTTGACGCGGCGCACCCAGGCGACGGCCGCCCCGATGTCGCCGCTGCCGACCGAGCGCCCCACGAGCGTCGTGGTCGCGGCCATGAGCCCGATGCTGCCCACGACGAAGATCCCCTCGAGGGTCGTGACGATCTGCGCCGCCGCCAGGGCCTCGTCGCCGAGCTGCTGGAAGACGACGTTGTAGAGGAACGTGCCCACGGTCCAGAAGAGCTCGGTGACGCCGAGGGGGAGGGCCAGCACGAAGAGCGGCACGATGACGGCCTTCCACTGTGCCCGGGTGTCGGGCAGGCTCCAGCGCACCGTGCGGCGCGACCCGAACACCATCCACGCGAGGATGAGGCTCTTGGCGACCGCCGTGACGAGGGTCGCCCACCCGGCGCCGGCGACGCCGAGCGACGGGAACGGGCCGACGCCGGTGACGAGGGAGTACGCGATCGCGGAGTTGGCGACGACGGTGATCATCGTCGCGATCATCGGGCTGGTCGGCCGCCCGGCCGACCGGAGCACCCCGGACAGGATCGCGCTCAGCATCACCGGCAGGGTCGCCAGCACCGTGAGCCGGAAGTAGTCCGTGCCGGCCGCAGCGACCGACGGTGACGCGCCGACGAGCCCGAGCAGGTGGTCGGCGAAGAGCCAGGGCACGAGCGACACGAAGGCACCGAGCGCGAGCGCCACGACGACCGCCGCCGTCACGGTGTGGTCGAGGGTCTCCGAACGACGGGCGCCGACGGCACGCGCCACGAGGATCGCGACGGACGTGCCGAGCGCGCCCAGCGTGACGCCGAGGATGAAGGTGAGGCTGTTGGAGAAGCCGACCGCGGCGATGGCCGTCGC
>JABFXB010000216.1 GCA_013361975.1 Dermatophilaceae bacterium | reverse complement strand
TCGTGCTCCTCGCGCTCGATGCCGGCCTCGGCCTCGGCCTCGGCGAGCTCGGCCTCGAGGGCCTCGGCGGAGATGGCCTGCGTGACGTTGACGACGAGGGCCTCGGCGTCGGTCACGAGGGTCGCGCCCTCGGGCAGCTCGACGGCGCCGGCGAGGATCTGGGTGCCGGCCTCGAGGCCCTCGACGGAGACGACGACGTTCTCGGGGATGCTCGTGGCGAGCGCCTCGAGCTGCAGGGTGTTGTGGTCGAGCGTGACGACCGTCTCGGGAGCGGCCTCGCCCTCGAGGTGCACCGGGACGTCGACGGTGACCTTCTCGCCCTTGCGGACGACGACGAGGTCGACGTGGTCGATGACCGGCTTGATCGGGTCGCGCTGGACGTCCTTGGCCAGGGCCAGCTGCTCGGCTCCGTCGATGACGATGGTGAGCAGGGCGTTGGCCTGCTTGAGCGCCATCATCGTGTCGTGGCCGGGGAGCGAGATGTGCACGGGCTCGGTGCCGTGGCCGTACATGACGGCGGGGATGTTGCCGGCGCGGCGGATCTTGCGGGCGGCGCCCTTGCCGAAGTCGGAGCGCTTCTCTGCGACGAGCTTGGTGTTGTCGGACACGGGTGACTCCTGGGGTCGTGTGGAAGATGAGGCGGTCGGTGGTGGCCTCGACGCGGGGCGACGCGCGATGATTCGGCAGTTCGTGGCGGATGGCCGACGTGGTCCGCACGCAGAGGCGAACCCGTTCGCGGCGCGCTCCCCGAGCACGTCCACGAGTCAGGCCACCGCGTCGATCACGGACCTCGTCACGTCCTGCCGTGGCAGTTCGTGCACCGTCCCTCGCCGAGGCAACTGCTCGATCTTACGGGACGGACGGCCCCCCGGTGAAATCCTGCCGAACGGTCAGGAACGGGCCTCGTCGGAGCGCACCGCGACGAGTCCGGCGACGATGAGGGCACCGCCCAGCAGCTGCACGGGTGTCGGGAGCTCGGCGAGCACGAGCCAGGCGAAGAGCACGGCGAAGAGGACCTCGGTCAGGGCGACGAAGGAGGCCACCTTGGCCCCGAGCATCCGCACCGCGGCGATGCCGGTGACGTACGCGAAGGCGGCCGCGACGAGCGCGATGACGAGCACGGGCACCCACCACGGCACGACGACCCCACCAAGGGGCACCTGCGCCGCGCCACGGGTCATGTCGAGCGCGCCGGACAGGGCGGCGACCCACAGCGAGGCGGCCCCGACCGCCAGCCCACCACCGGCGAGCGCGAGGGGCGGCACATCGTCGTCGACGTGGTCGGCGAGCAGGAAGTAGAGCACCAGGCAGACGGCGGCGCCGAGGCCCCACAGGACTCCGACCAGGTTGACGCTGGCGCCGCCCAGGACGTCGAGCACGAGCAGCAGCCCGGCGACCGCGAGCGCGACGCCGACGAGCGTGAGCCGACGCGGAGCCTGCCGGTGACGCAGCCAGAGCCAGCCGACGATGAGCACGGGCGCGAGGTACTCGAGGAGCAGGGCCACCCCGACGGAGAGGTGGGTCACGGCGTTGAAGTAGGCGAGCTGGCAGCCGGCCACACCGGTGAGGCCGTAGCCGGCGACGACCCACGCGTTGCGTCGCAGGGCGGCCCACCGACCGCGCAGCGACCAGAGGGCCGGGCCGAGCAGCACGACCGCGGCGACGGTGATGCGCATCGTCACGACGACGCCGGGCGACCACCCGCCGACGAGCAGCGACTTGCCGAAGGCGCCCGACGTGGCGAAGGCCGCCGCCGAGACGAGGGCGACACCGAGCCCGAGCAGCGGGTGACGGGAATGGCCCGCGACGGGCGCGTCGACCTCATCGCCCCTCGGCGACTCGCCGACGACCGGGCCGGTGACGACAACGCGTTCGGTCATGACACCCTCGCTCACCTCCGCCGACCCACGCGACCGTGCGAGACCGCCCCGATGTCAGCACCCAAATGACTTACACTCATGACAGTATCGACGCCTCGCGTCAGGAGTCAACATGCTTTTCACCCATGACACCGAGGTCGCCCTCGCCGGCGCCGCCGCCCTCGTCAACACGATGCCCGGCGTGCTGCCCGGCGACTCCACCCCCGACCGCCTGACGAGTGCCGACGAGCTCGCAGCCCTCTACGCCGAGCACGGCTGGACCGGCCGCTTCGACCGCGACGCCGCGGAGCTGCAGGCCGTGCGCGAGCTGCGCCCCCGGCTCCGTGCCTTCTGGGAGCTCGACGAGGCCGGCGTCGTCCAGCTCGTCAACGACCTGCTCGCCGAGGCCAGGGCCACCCCGCAGCTCGTCGACCACGACGGCGTCGGATGGCACATCCACGCGACCCCCTCCGACGCGCCCCTTCCCCGACGCATGGCCGTCGAGGCCGCGATCGCCGTCATCGACGTCGTGCGCGCAGGTGAGCTGTCGCGGCTGCGGGTCTGCGAGGCCGCCGACTGTGACGACGTCGTCGTCGACCTGTCTCGCAACAGGTCCCGCCGCTTCTGCGAGGGCGGCTGCGCCGCAAGGGCGCACACGGCCGCCTACCGCGCCCGGCAGGCGGCGCGCGCCTGAACACCCGACCACGACAGACGCCGTATGCCGCCGGGTGGGTCCCGGCGGCATACGGCCTCGGTCTGTGGCTGTTGGGAGCCGGCGGCTCAGGCCTTGCCGTCGAAGAGGCTCGTGACCGAGCCGTCCTCGAAGACCTCCTTGATGGCCATCGACACGAGCGGCGCGATGGAGAGCACCTCGAGCTTGTCGAAGCGGCGGTCGTCGGGGATCGGCAGCGTGTTGGTGACGATCACCTCGTCGACCTTGCAGGCCTTGAGGCGGTCGACGGCCGGGCCGCTGAGGATGGCGTGCGTCGCGGCGATGATGACCGAGGCCGCGCCCTGCTCCATGAGCGCGTCGGCGGCCTTGGTGATGGTGCCGGCCGTGTCGATCATGTCGTCGACGAGCACGCAGACGCGGCCCTTGATCTCACCGACGACGCGGTTGGCCACGACCTCGTTGGGCCGGTTGATGTCGCGGGTCTTGTGGATGAAGGCCAGCGGGGCGCCCCCGAGCCGTGAGCTCCAGTCCTCGGCGACCTTGATGCGGCCGGCGTCGGGCGAGACGACCGCGAGGTCGAGGTGGCCGTACTTCTCCGCGACGTAGCTGGCGAGGATCGGCATCGCCATGAGGTGGTCGACGGGGCCGTCGAAGAAGCCCTGGATCTGCGCCGTGTGCAGGTCGATGGCCATGAGGCGGTCGGCGCCGGCGGTCTTGAACAGGTCGGCCATGAGCCGGGCCGAGATCGGCTCGCGGCCACGGTGCTTCTTGTCCTGGCGGGCATAGCCGTAGAAGGGCAGCACGACCGTGATCCGCTTGGCCGACGCCCGCTTGAGGGCGTCGATCATGATGAGCTGCTCCATGATCCACTCGTTGATCGGAGCGGTGTGGCTCTGGATGACGAACGCGTCGGAGCCGCGCACCGACTCCTCGTAGCGCACGTAGATCTCGCCGTTGGCGAAGTCGTAGGCCGAGGTCGGCACGAGGTCGGTGCCGAGCTCCTTGGCGACCTCCTGCGCGAGCAGCGGGTGGGCCCGGCCGGAGAAGACCATGAGGTGCTTCTCGGTCGTCTTGTTGATGCCACTCATCGCTGGGCGTCCTTCGTGTCGGTGGTGCGGTCGGTGGAGAGCCTGTCGTTCGAGGAGACCGCGCCGGGCTCGCTGGCGAGCGCCGCCTCCACCTCGGCGGCCGCCTCGGCGTCGGCGCGAGCCTCGGCACGGGCGTCGGCGGCCCGGGCAGCTCGCGCGGCCTCGTCGGTCTTCGTGCCGGCGCGACGGCGCGCGACCCAGCCGTCGATGTTGCGCTGCTGCGCCCGGGTCACGGCGAGCTGGCCCGGGGCGACGTCGCTGACGACGGCCGACCCCGCGGCGACGTAGGCGCCGTCGCCGATCGAGCGCGGCGCGACGACGACCGAGTTGCTGCCGACGAAGCTGTGCGCGCCCACGGTCGTGTGGCCCTTGGTGACGCCGTCGTAGTTGGCGAAGATCGTGCCGGCGCCGATGTTGGCGCCCTCGCCGATCGTCGCGTCGCCGCAGTAGGTGAGGTGCGGCACCTTGGCGCCGTCGCCGATCACGGCGTTCTTGGTCTCGACGAAGCCGCCGATCTTGCCCTTGGCGCCGAGGCGGGTGCCCGGACGCAGGTAGGAGAACGGACCGACCGTCGCCCCCGGGCCGATCTCGGCGAGCTCGGCCTGGGTGCGCACGACGCTGGCGCCGTCACCGACCTCGACGTCGGTGAGGGTGGTCTCGGGGCCGATGACGCAGTCGCGGCCGATGGTGCTCGCGCCGTGGATCTGCGTGCCCGGCCGCACGACGGTGTCGGGGCCGATCGTCACGTCGGCGTCGATCCACGTCGTGGCCGGGTCGATGACGATGGCACCGTCGCGCATCGCCTGCTCGACCGTGCGCCGGTTGAGCTCGGCGCCGAGGCGCGCGAGCTGCACCTTGTCGTTGACGCCCTCGGTCTGCCACAGGTCGGCGACGAGGTGCGCACGCACGGTCAGGCCGCGGCCCCGGGCGATCGCGATGACGTCGGTGAGGTACTTCTCGCCCTGCGCGTTGTCGGTGCCGACCTCGGCGAGCGCCTCGCGCAGCACCGTCACGTCGAACGCGTACAGCCCGCTGTTGACCTCGCGGATCGCGCGCTGCTCGTCGTCGGCGTCCTTCTGCTCGACGATGGCCGCCACGTCGCCGGCCTCGTCGCGCAGCACCCGGCCGTAGCCGGTCGGGTCGTCGAGCGTCGCCGTGATGACGGTGACGGCGTTGCCCGCCGCGTGGTGGGCGGCGACGAGCCCGGCGAGGGTCTCGCTCGTCAGCAGCGGCACGTCGCCGTAGGTGACGACCACCGTTCCGTCGAGGTCGGCCGGCAGGGCCTCGAGGGCGCACTCCACGGCGCGTCCGGTGCCCTTGACCTCGTCCTGGTCGGCGACGACCGCGTCGGGGTCGACCTGCGACACGTGCTCGGCCACCCGGTCGCGTTCATGGCGCACCACGACGGCGAGGTGGTGGGGATGGGTGCCCCGCGCCGCCCGGATCGCGTGAGCCACGAGACTGCGGCCCCCGATCGTGTGGAGGACCTTGGGGGTCGTGGACTTCATGCGTGTGCCCTCACCGGCGGCGAGGACGATCACGGCGGTCGGCCGTAGATCGCTCACAGGGCGCAGCTCCTTCAGGATCGGCGTGCACTCGGGTGCGGACGACCCCAGCCGTGAACGACCCGGGTGCGCCGCCCGCCATGCTACTCGCGGGCCCGGGGCCGGCCGTGCGGCCGTGCGGGCGCCGTGACCCCGCTCACAGCCGGCGGTCGTCGGGAGCCGTTGTGCCGAGGTGGCGTATGCCGTCACGCCGCCACCGCATCGATGGCCGGCCGTCGCGGCGCGAGGGTGACGAGGCCGGTGAGAACCGCAACGCACGCTGCGGTTGTCACGCTGGACCTGCTCCCCGGGCAGGAGTCGAACCTGCGTCGCTTGTCCTGATTCAAAGTCAGGCGGGCCCTACCGGCAGACCAACCGGGGATCGTCGTCGTGGACGTGCACAGGCTAGTGCAGCGCCGGGTCGGGCGATGACGGGTGGACCCGACGGCTCAGGAGCCGACGGAGATGGCGCCGGTCGGGGCGGGGGCGGCCGTCGGCGGCTCGGTGGGGGCCGAGCCCAGCACCTGCACGTCCAGGGTGGGCGGCGTGGTGTCGGCGACGGGCGGAACGACGGCCGTCATGTCGGTGGGAGGCGCGGGCTGCAGGTTCTCCGCGGCCGTCGACGAGCTGGCGACGGTGGACGTAGCAGCGGGCGGCGCGGCGGTGCCCGACGCAGCCGTGCCGGCCGCGGCGGCAGCAGCGCCGGATGCGACGGACGCGGCGTCGCCCGCGACGGAGCCGGCCGGAGCAGACCCTGCGGCGGT
>JABFXB010000292.1 GCA_013361975.1 Dermatophilaceae bacterium | reverse complement strand
CGCCCTCATCGCCGCCTACGGCGTGACCTACCTGCTCCACGGGTCTGCGGGTCCGGCGCACTCGGCGCTGCTGCACCGCGAGGCGCAGGCCCGCAACCGGGCGACCGTCCTGTCGATCAACTCGATGGTGGCCTCGGTGGCGTTCGGGGTCGCCGCTCCGCTCTTCGGCCTGCTGGCCGACCGGGTCTCGACTCAGGTCGCGATGGTGTGTGCCGGCTCGTTCAGCATCCTGGGCGCCGGGTTCTACCGCCAGGCCCGCCGTGCCGAGAAGTCGCGCACAACCACGACCGCGGCAACGGCTCCGGCGGTCACACCGGCGGTGACGTGATCTCGTCGAGCTCGGCGAGGTCCTCGGCCGTCGGCTCCCAGAGGCCGGCGCGCACGTTCTCGACGACCTGCTCGGGACGCGTCGCGCCGGCGATGACGGAGGCGACGGCCGGCTGGGCGGCGAGTCCGCCGATCGCCACGTCGACGGGGCGCAGGTCTCGTTGGACGGCATACGCCTCGATGCGCTCGATGGTGTCCCAGTCGGCGGCCGCGAGCCGGTCGGGCAGACCCGCGAGCCGCGTGCCCGTCGGCGCCGACTCGCCGCGTCGGTACTTGCCGGTGAGCAGGCCCGACGCCAGCGGGAAGAACGGCAGCAGTCCGACGCCCACGTGTTCGCAGGCTGGCACGAGCTCCTCCTCGACGTCGCGCTCGAGCAGGGAGTACTCGTTCTGGGCCGACACGAAACGCGCCGTGCCGGCGGCCCGGGCGGTCCAGTCCGCGTCGACGACCTGCCAGCCGGTGAAGTTGCTGCTGCCGATGTAGCGGACCTTGCCCTCCGTGACGAGCTCGTCGAGGGCGGCGAGCGTCTCGTCGATCGGCGTCGCGGGGTCGGGGCGGTGCAGCTGGTAGAGGTCGATCCAGTCGGTGCCGAGACGGCGCAGGCTCGCTTCGACGGCCTTGCGCACGTAGCGCCGTGAGCCGCGGACACCCCAGTCGGGGCCGTTGCTGCCCTGCATGTCCATGCCGAACTTCGTTGCCACCACGACGTTCTCGCGCTCGGAGCCGAGCGCCAGGCCGAGCATCTCCTCGCTCGCACCCTGACCGTAGATGTCGGCCGTGTCGAAGAGCGTGATGCCGCTGTCGATGGCCTGGCGCACGACGGCGTTGGTGCCGTCCTGGTCGACGCGTCGCCCGAAGTTGTTGCAGCCGATGCCGACGGCGGAGACGGTCAGCCCGCTGTCGCCGAGCTGCCGGTAGGTCATGTCAGGTGTCGTCACCTGCCCAACCTATGCCCCGCGCCCGCGGCACGGTCGGCACGTGGTGGGCGCACGCGCGAACGCCGGCCCCCGATGAGTCGAGGGCCGGCGTCGCGTCGACGGGGTCAGCTCGGCTGCACGAAGACGGCCACCGTGCGGGCGGGCACCGAGAACGTGCCGGTGCCGGCGTCGTACGCAGCGTGCTTGACGACGCTGTCGGCGCCGGCGGCCTGCACCCGGCTGAGGGCGACCGGACCCGTGAGCCCGGGCACCTTCTGCGTCACGGCGTCCGGCGTCGCGTTGAAGACGACGACGAGTCCGCGCAGCGCGGGGTCGGCGTCGACGCCCCTCGTGTCGTCGACCCGCATGACGATGACGCCCTGCTTCGCGTCGGCCGTGCCCGAGACGGGGAAGCTGACCTTGGCGTTGATCGCGTCGGCGCTCCCGAGCCGGAACAGCTTGCTGCTGAAGCGAAGTCGCAGCAGGTCCTGCGCCATCGCGTCGGCCGCGTGCACGTCGGCGGCGCTCGGCTTGAGGGCGCGGTTCGCGAGCAGCGGCTTCATGAACGGCCACTTCGCCGAGTTCTGCTCCTGCGGCGGCAGGCCGTGGCCGAAGCCGTTGTCGGCACCGGTCCAGTCGAGCCGGTTGAACCAGTCACCGCTGTCGTAGGAGTCGCGGCCCAACGACTTGCTGCGGAGCAGGTCGGCGCCGGCGTGCCAGAACGAGGGCGTCTGCGCGAGAGCGGTCGTCGCGAGCGACAGGGTGTTCATGCGCACCCGGTCCTGCATCGACGTCGCGACGGGCAGCTTGTACGTCAGCGAGTCGAAGAGCGTCTCGTTGTCGTGGGCGTCGACGTACGAGACGACCTCGTCGGGCTGGTCGGCGTAGCCGGCCGGCGAGCCGTTGTAGTCGACCTCGTCGCCGGTGACGACGCCACCGCTCGCCTGGCTGCGGAAGCTGAACGACCGCAGGTTGCCGGCGAGCCCGAGCTGCACGAGGTCGGTGTCGTGCGCGAGGTTTTTCACGGCGTCGCCATTGATCGGTGCCCCGTTGGGGTCGGTGCCCTCTCCCGAGCCGAAGCCCTGCTTGCGCGGGTCGTCGTCGAAGGGTCCGCCGCCGCGCACGGCGTCACGCAGCCGGTCGGAGAAGGTGCCGATGCCGGTGCCACCGAGCTGGCCCTGCGTCGCCTGCACGAAGAGCTTGTTGTTCGCGACCTCGCCGAAGTTCCAGCCCTCGCCGTAGAGGTAGATCGCCTTGCCGTCCACGCCGTCCTTGGCCGGCGTCAGGGCGTTCAGGGCTGCCCGCACGGCGAGCATGTTCGCCTTGCTGTGGTGGCCCATGAGGTCGAACCGGAAGCCGTCGACCTTGTAGTTGCGAGCCCACGAGACCACCGAGTCGACCATGAGCTTCTCGGCCATCGCGTGCTCCGTGGCGACGTTCTGGCAGCAGGTCGACGTCTCGACGGCACCGCTCGCGTTGAGCCGCTGGTAGTAGCCCGGCACGACCTTGTCGAGCACCGACTTGTCGGCCTGGCCCGAGGCGTTCGTGTGGTTGAACACCTGGTCGAGCACGACCCGGAGGCCGTCCTGGTGCAGGGCCCCGACCATGGTTCGGAACTCCGCGACGCGCGCGCCGCCGTCAGCAGCCTCGGTGCTCGAGGCGTACGAGCCGTCGGGCACGTTGTAGTGGAACGGGTCGTAGCCCCAGTTGAAGGCGTCCTTCGAGGCGACGGCCGAGGTGCACTTCTGCTGCTCCTCGCTGTCGGGCGCGTACGAGCCGAGGTCGCACTTCGGCGTCTCCTGCTTGGCCTTGTCCTCCTCGATGGAGGCGATGTCGAAGGTCGGGAGGAGGTGCACCGTGTTGAGCCCGGCCTTGGCGAGCGCCTTGAGGTGCGCCCGCCCGTCACCGTCGGCGGCGAACGCGAGGTAGCTGCCGCGCAGGGCGGCCGGCACCTTGGCGTCGGTGGCCGAGTAGTCGCGCACGTGCAGCTCGTAGATCGTCGAGTCGACGTCCTGGGCCAGGGCCGGCGTCTTCGTCGTGCGCCAGAGCGACGGCATGAAGGCAGGGTCGCGCAGGTCGACGGCGACGGAGCGCGTCGAGTTCGGCGTCAGCGCGACGGAGCTCGGGTCGGTGACGTGGTTGGTCTCGACCTTGCCCGTCGTCGGTGCGTAGACCTTCACCTCGTAGAGGTAGCGGGCGTTGCGGGCCGAGGCGTCGAGCGAGGCCGACCACGAGCCGTCGGTCGCGCGCGACATCACCGTGCGCTTCGCCGTGCTCGCGGGCTGGTCGGCGCTGCCTGCCGGCCACGTGAGCAGGCTGACGGACTGGGCCGTGGGAGCCCACAGCGTGAAGCCGGCGCGGCCGGCGCCCGAGAAGCTCGGGCCGTAGGTGCGACCCCGTGCCGATGCGGCATACAGCGCGTCGATCGCGATGGCGGTCTGGGCGCCCGTGGCGTCGAGCAGGCGTCCGGTCGTGTCGTACATTCCGACCGCCACCTGGCCCTCGAGGATCTCGGGCAGCTGCCGCGCCGTGGCCTTGTCGAGGCGCAGGGCGACGGCGCCCTTGAGCTCGGGGTGAGCCGCGACGAGCGAGGCGGGAAGGCCGGCGGGGTCACGGGTCAGGGTCGCGACCGAGCCGCCGGTGACGGCCTCGGCGTCGACGGCGAGCCCGCCGTCGACCGACCAGTGCAGGCGCCAGCGCAGCGTGGCCGTGCCGGTGCCGGCAGGCAGGGCCGAGGCCGGCCAGACCACGAGGTCGGAGCCGACGACGAACGCCTTGGCCTTCTTGAGGTCCGGAGCCGCACCGGCCCGGGACGTCTTGACCGAGACCTCGTGGGTCGACGCCTTGTAGGTGATGGTCGTGACGACCCCGTCGCTCGGCACCGTGAAGGCGACGTTGCTCGCGGGGTACGACTCGTCCCACCTCCGGTCGACGGCGACCTTGAACTCGTAGCTGCCCGCCGGGATGCGGTCGGTGCTGAAGGTGTAGGTGCCGTCACCGTCGGGGTCCTGCAGCCACGAGCGCATGCAGTCGGGCGCCCAGTCGCCGGGGCAGCCGAGCTCGCTCTGGAAGCTGCCGGGCGCGGTGAGGATCGGGCCCTGTGCGGAGCTCGTCACCCAGTGCGTGCGGTGGTCGTAGAAGAAGTCGACGGAACCGCCGGGCGCCTTGTAGCCGATGTTGCCGCCACCGGGGGCTCCCCCGACGCCGTAGTTCTCGCCCCACGACCTGTTGATCGCGGCCTTGTACTCGTAGTCGCCGGCGGGGACGGTCGCCGAGCCCTTCCAGATGTCGTCCTTGGGGTCGAGCGTCAGCTGGGCCTGCGCGCAGTCGGGCTGCCAGTCGCCGGGGCAGCCCATCTCGGAGTTGTGGCTGCCGGGCACGCTGACGGCGTTCGGCTGTGTGACGGGCCCGACGCCGCCGGTGTCGCCGCCACCCGCCGTCTGGGCCTCTCCGACGACGCCGTAGGTCGAGGTGGCCGACACCTTGCCGTTCAGGTCCCTGGCCACCATCCGGTACTCGACGAGAGTGCCCTTGGCCAGGCCGGAGACGTCGTGGAAGACGCGGTAGGGGGCGTTGTCGTCGGTGCCGATGGGTGTCCACTGCGTGGCACCGACCGGCCGCTGGAGGAAGGTCACCTCGGCGAACGTGCCGCCGTCGAGGGCGGCGCCGATCTCCGCGCGGCCACCGACGACGCCACCGGCGCCGGGCGAGGTCGGGATGATGGTCGGCGCGCTGGACGAGGACGCCATCGCGTCGTTGGCGCGGTAGACCGCGACCGACAGCGGCGGCACGGTGACGGTGATGCGACCCGACGCGTCTGCGCGGAGGTCGCTCGTGGCACCGAGCAGCGGCACGAACTTGCTTCCGGCGGAGTAGGTCTCGAAGGTCGCCGACTTGGCCGTCGTGGCGTTGTTCGTCGCGACGACGTACTCGCGCTTGGCGGCCTTGTCGATGCGGCTGAAGGCGTAGATGCCGGCCGCGTCGGAGGCGTAGCGGTGCACCTGGGCGCCGTCGGCGAGCGCCGGGTGGGCCTGGCGAAGCGCCGCGAGCTGTCGGATGTGCTGGTAGAGCGGGACGTTCGTCGAGTAGTGGTCGCCGGTGCCCTGCAGCTGCGAGCTGCCGACGATGACGTCGTCCTTGTAGATGTCGGTGCTCGTGCCGAACATGTCCTGGCGGGCGCGCTTGTCGTCGAAGCCGCTCGTCGGGCCGGTGAAGCCCTGCTCGTCGCCGTAGTAGACGACGGGGTTGCCCCGCGACAGGAACATCAGCGAGTTGGCCAGCTCGGTGCGGGCGAGCAGCGCGTCGCCGGTGTAGCCGGACGAGAGCAGCATGGCGCCGGAGCGGCCCATGTCGTGGTTGCCGAGGAAGGTCGGCAGCTCGTACGCGTTCGAGTCGGTGTCGGTGTAGTAGTCGTCTCCGGCGAACAGGTCACGGATGCCGGTGGTCGCCTTGCCCTGCGCGAAGCCGAGGGCCGCGCCCTGGAAGCCGAAGTCGAGCGTCGCCGGCAGCTTGCCCGTCGTCGTGAACTGGCTCGTGTATGCGGGGTTGCCGTCGAAGACCTCGCCGAACATGTTGAAGTCGGGGTTGCCGATCTCCTTGGCGTGCTTGAGGATCGCCGGCGAGAAGGCCTGCCAGAACTCCATGTTGACGTGCTTGACGGTGTCGATGCGGAAGCCGTCGATGCCGAAGTCGACCCACGA
>JABFXB010000054.1 GCA_013361975.1 Dermatophilaceae bacterium | reverse complement strand
TGGGTCGCCGCGGCCATCGGCTCGCAGACGGCCGCCGGCCTCCAGCTCGGCACGCAGCTGCCCGTCATGGCGATCGGCGGGTTCAACGGCTCCGACCCGAGCCCGACGCTGGCGCAGTTCCAGCAGTATGTCGCCGACGGCAGGATCCACTACTTCGCCGGCGGTGGACGTGGCTTCGGCAACCAGAACGGTGGCAGCAGCGCCTCGTCCGAGATCAGCTCGTGGGTTCAGCAGAACTTCGCGTCGGTCGGGATCGACGGATCCACCTTCTACGACCTCACCCAGCCCGTATCGTCGGCGCAGTGAGCGCCGCAATGTCCGATATCCGCACCGGCGAGGCACCCGACGTCGCCTCGCCGGTGGCGCCGATCCGCTTGTCACGACAGGTGATCCGGTTCGCCGCCGTCGGCGCGCTCTCGACGGTGCTGCACCTCGGCCTCTTCGCGGGGCTCGAGCAGGCGGGGCTCGGCTCGCAGCTGGCCAACGGCGTCGCCCTCGTCATCGCGACGATCTTCAACACCGCACTCAACCGCGCGTGGACCTTCGGCGTGGCCGGTCGCGAGCGCGTGGTGTCGCACCACGGCCAGGCTCTCGTCATCTTCGCGATCACGTATGCCGCCACGACCCTCGCGCTCGCGGTGCTCGGTCGCGTTGCTCCCGAAGCCGGGACGGTGGTGGAGACCGCCGTCGTCGCCGTCGCGAACGTGCTGTCGACGGCGGTGCGCTTCCTGGCGATGAAGCGCTGGATCTTCCGCACCCCCGCCTGATCGAGAGAACGCTCCGTCACCATTCGTGCGTGACGGAGCGTTCTCTCGATCTCACGTGGTGTCAGTCGCGGTCGGCCTCGGCGGCGCAGGCCTCCCACCAGGGCTCCTGGTGGGCCGCGACGACCTCGTCGAGGTCGTTGCCGCTCAGCTCGATCCGCGTGCCGACCTTGGGGGCCACGAGGCGCACTCCGCTCTCGGCGGCCGCCCGTCGGGCCCAGCGGATGGGCTCGCTCCACCAGTGGGTCGCGAGGTTGAAGGTGGCCCAGTGGATCGGCAGCATCACCGAGTCGGTCTCGCCCTTGTTGAGGTCGAGGTGTGCCTCGATGGCCTGGGCGGGGTCGAGGTGGATGTCGGGCCAGTGCACGCTGTAGGCGCCGACGGGGATGATCGTCAGGTCGAACGGGCCGAGGTCGGCGCCGATGTCGGCGTAGCGGTGGGTGGGGCCCGAGTCGCCGCCGAAGAAGACGGCGTGCTTCGGCCCGCGCAGCGACCAGGCCGCCCACAGCGTCTGGTTGCGCACGAACCCCCGGCCGGAGAAGTGGCGCGCCTCGCAGCAGGTGATGCGGATGCCGGCGACCTCGGTCTCCTCGCGCCAGTCGAGGCTCGTGATGCGTCCCGTCGGCACACCCCACGAGCGCAGGTGCTCGTCGACGCCGAGCGGCACGACGTAGTGCGGCCGGTGCGTGCGCTCGAGCTGCCGGATCGACGGCTCGTCGAGGTGGTCGTAGTGGTCGTGGCTGATGACGACGGCGTCGAGGCGCGGGATCTCGGCGATGGGGCCGGGCACCGGGTGCAGCCGCTTGGGCCCCGCGATGACCGACGGCGAGGCGCGGTTGCCGAAGACGGGGTCGAGCAGGAACCGTCGGCCGTCGAGCTCGACGACGCTCGTCGCGTGGCCGTACCACGTGACGGCGAGGTCGGCCGGCTCGTGCGGGTGGCGCGGCGAGACGAGGGGCACGGTGCCGCGGGGGCGCCCGCGGCCGAACTCGCGCACCATCGTCATGAGCATGCTGCCGGGGCCCTCGGCCTCGGACGTCGCCACGACGTGGGTCGGCTCGTGCGAACGGAACTCGCCGTCCCGGTAGTTCGGCGAGCCGGTGGCCCGGTTGCGCTGCGCCTCGGTCGAGGCGCCCATGCGGCGGAGGATCGGGAGCTGCACTGGCTTCTCCTGCCTGTCGTGCAATCACGGTCGGCGGCCCGTGGGCGGGCCACCGTCATTCTCGTCCAGCGACGGGGGAGTCGCCCGAGTTCCCCCGTGGAGATCGGGTGACGGACGCGTGAACGTCAGTCGCGGTCGTCCGCTGAGGCGCAGGCCTCCCACCACGGCTCGGAGTGGGCCTTGGCGACGGCTCGCGCGTCACCGGTGCCGAGGTCGACGCGCTGGCCGACCAGGGGGAAGGCGACGGGGACGCCGGCCTCGTCAGCGGCCCGGCGCAACCGGCGTACGGGCTCGGCCCACCAGTGCATCGACAGGTTGAACGTGGCCCAGTGGACGGGCACGAGGAGCGACTCGGCGGCGGCCGTGCGCACGGTGCGGGTGGTCGTGGTGGGCTCGCCCTCCTCGTACACGCCGCCGGGGGTGTCGATGCGCTGGTCGCCGGCGATGAAGGCGTCGGCCACGCCCGCATCGTCGGCGACGAGGGCCTCGGCGTCGGCGCCGATGCGGTTCACGTCGCGGTGTGCGGCGAGGGCCTGCTCGGGGTCCATGTGGATGTCGGGCCAGAACGGGTCGTACGCGCCGACGGGCATGATCGTGAGGTCGAAAGGACCGAGGTCGGCGCCGATCCTGGCGAAACACTTCGACGTGCCGGAGTCGCCCGGGAAGTAGGCCGAGTGGGCCGGACCGTGCAGGGCCCAGCCGGCCCACAGCGTCTGGCTGTCGACGAGTCCGCGGCCGGAGTTGTGGCGCGCCTCGGTGCAGGTCAGCCGTATGCCGGCCACCTCGGTCTCGCCGCGCCAGTCGAGCGCGGTGATGCGCTCGCGAGGCACGCCCCAGGCGAGCAGGTGGGCGTTGACTCCGAGTGGCACGACGTAGCGCGGACGGTGGGTCTGCTCGAGCCGGACGATCGAGGGCTGGTCGAGGTGGTCGTAGTGGTCGTGGCTGATGAGCACGGCGTCGATGCTCGGCAGGTCGGCGATCGAGCCCGGCACCGGATGGGCGCGTCGGGGGCCCACGTGACGCACGGGCGAGACGCGCTCGCTGAAGACGGGGTCGAGGAGGAAGCGTGCGCCGTCGATCTCCAGGACGGTCGTCGCGTGGCCGTACCACGTGACTGCGAGCTCGCCCGGCTGCTGCGGGGGATCGGCAGGAACGACGGGCACCGTGCCCACCGGCTCACCGCGGCCGTGCACGCGCAACATCGCGAGGAAGGCGCTCGTCTGGGCCTTGACCCGCGGGCGCAGGGAGGGCTCCTGGCCGTGGAACCGCCGGTCCCTGAAGTTCGGGGAGTCCTGCACGAAGGGGAGGATCGCGGCCGGGGAGGCGCCCATCCGGTGCATGACGCGGACGAACTGGCGCGACCGGCTGCGCGAGGACACCTTCTCGATGGCGTGGGAGAGGGCCCGGACGGTCGGGTGGTCGGAGGTTCCGAGGCTGCGCATCGGTGACCTTTCGAGGGCGTGCGAGGGGTGGAGGGGCTCTCGGAACGTACCCGGCGCAGGCCTTGCGTCACCATGGTGTTGACATGACACCATGATGGTGTCATCGTGATGCGCATGGACATCACGGAGTACGTCGACGCACTGCGTCGGGATCTCGCCCAGGCGGCCAGGGCGATGGGTCCGGAGACCGAGCAGGCCGCCGAGCGCATCGGCTTCGCCCTCGACTCGTCGGCTCGTCTGGCCCTGATGGACGCGCTCTCGCACGCCGCAGCGGAGATCACGAACGAGCTCGACGGCACATCGGTCGAGGTGCGGCTGCAGGGGCGCGAGCCCGTCTTCGTCGTCGTCGGCGCAGGCCCGGCAGCTCTGGCCGACGACACCCAGACCATCCGCACCGATGACACCACTGCGGTGTCGGCCGAGGACGAAGGCCCCGAGACGGCCCGCATCACCCTGCGCCTGCCGGAGAGTCTCAAGACCCGGGCCGAGGAGCTCGCGACGAGCCGGGGCCAGTCGCTCAACACGTGGATCGTCAACGCCGTCCGGGCCGCGGCGGCCACCCCGGGGCCCCCGCCAGGCTTCCCGCCGGTGCCGCCCGGTCCGCAGTTCGGTCCCGGCGCGCCGGGGCGCAACCGCTCCTCCAACAAGCGGGTCCAGGGCTGGGTCCGCTGACCCAGAGACCCGCCACACGGCATACGCACTCTTCGAGACAAAGGACATCCCATGAGCACCAACCTCGAGACCCGCTTCGACACGACGGGTCCGATCAACCTCAAGGTCGAGCTCCTCGTCGGCGACGTCACGCTGACGGCGGGCGAGGCGCCGACCACGACGGTCCGGCTCGTGCCGCGCGGCAGGAGCGGCGCGGAGATGGCCGAGAAGTTCACGGTCGAGGCGCACGGCAACGACGTCGTCGTCATCGCCCCCAAGCGTGAGAGCTTCTTCTCCTTCGGCAGCAAGGGTTCGGTCGACGTCGAGATCGAGCTGCCCACGAGCAGCACGGTCGAGGCCAAGACCGGCGCCGGCGACATCGCCGCCACCGGGCTGCTCGGCGACGTGCGGGTCAGCACCGGCGCCGGCGACCTCGGCTTCCACGAGGTCGGCTCGGCGCACCTCAAGTCCGGGTCGGGCGACCTGACCCTCCAGTCGGCCCGCGGCGACGTCAACGCCAAGACCGGCTCGGGCGACGTCTCCATCGGCTCGGCCGGTGGGCGGCTCGACCTCGTCTCGGGCAGCGGCGACATCGCGATCCGGCGCACCGACGCCGGGGTCAAGGCCCGCACCGGCTCCGGCGACCTGCACATCGACGCGAGCACCGGCGACCTCGAGCTCATGACCGGCACTGGCGACGTCGTGCTCGCCGCCGTGCACGGCGGCCAGGTCCAGGCCAGGACCGGCACCGGCGACGTCAGCATCGGCATCGCGGGCGGCGTCGCGACCTACCTCGACCTGGGCAGCGTCACGGGCGACGTCGACGTCGACCTCGAGAGCACCGACGGCCCAGGCGACTCCGAGGCCACGGCAAGTCTCTCCGTCCACTCCGGCAGCGGCGACATCCGCGTCAAGCGAGCGAAAGTGAGCCTGTCATGAGCACCACCAGCAGCACCCACGGCAGCACCGCCAGCAGCGGCGGCCTCTCCCTCCAGGAGGCGGTCGCCCGCGAGATGATCCACGAGCGGGTTGCCGTGCGGCACCACGCCCCCAAGGCCGAGCGGGTGCGGCGCAGCGTCCGCGCCGCCGGGCTGCTCCGCAGCCTCGCCGAGCGACTCGACCCCTCGGTCACGCGTCCGGCCGCCACCGAGTCGGCCCCCGTCGTGCCGCTGCGCGCGGGCAGCCCGCGCCCGTGGTCGGCGCAGCAGCGAACGGTGGCCCGACGCGCACCGCACCGCCACAGCTGACGAGCCTTTCTCGACGGAGCCCGCCGCCGCCTCCCTGCGGCGGCTCCGCACTGTTCACGTCGCCAGGGACGCGTGCGACGATCGAGGCATGTACGTCCCCAAGGCCTTCGTCATGGGCGAGCCCGAGGTGCGCGCCTTCCTCGACGCGCAGCCGTCCGCCCACCTCGTCACGGTCGGCCCGGACGGCCTGCCGGACGCGACCCTGCTGCCGATAGTGCTGGACGGCGACCGGGTGCTCGGGCACCTCGGCCGCAAGAACGAGCAGTGGGAGCGCATCGCGCCCGGCTCGCCGGCCCTCGTGATCGTGACGGGTGCCGACGCGTACGTCTCCCCGAGCTGGTATGCCGCGAAGGCCGAGCACGGACGCGTCGTCCCCACCTGGAACTACACGGAGGTGCACCTGCGCGGGACCGTGACGGTGCATGACGATCCCGACTGGGTGCTCGACGTCGTCACGCGGCTCACCGAGCGTCACGAGTCGCACCGGCAGGGGCGCTGGCACGTCGGCGACGCACCCGAGAAGTACCTGCGCGGGCAGCTGCATGGCATCGTCGGCATCGAGCTCGTGGTCGAGTCGGTCGAGGGCAAGGCGAAGCTCGGGCAGAACCGGTCGGACGCCGACCGGGCGGGTGCCGTCGAGGGGCTGCGGGCCGAGCCGGGTGCCCTGCCGCACCTCGTGGCGGACGCCATGGCGTCCGCTCTCGAGCAC
>JABFXB010000397.1 GCA_013361975.1 Dermatophilaceae bacterium | reverse complement strand
GCGCCGCTCGGCATCGGCGTCGCCGTCAAGGAGCACGCCCACTTCATGTGGCGGCGCGACCCCGACTACTGGCCGCAGTTCGACGTGCACCCCGGCATCGCGACGATCGACCCCTTCGCCGACTCGCGCGAGCTCATGAAGGAGGCCGTCTTCACGGTCACCGCGACCGGCACCGTCGGGCTCGAGGCCGGCCTGCTGGGGCTGCCCGTCGTCACCGGCGCCGACATGCCGTGGAGCGGCTTGGGCAACATCGCGCGGCTCAACTCTCCCGACGACCTCACCCAGTTCGTCGCCGACCGCGGGTGGGAGTCGCTGCGCGCCGACCAGGCCGACATCGACGACTGGTTCGTGGGCGACTACGTGCGCAACTCGTGGGAGGGGCTGGTGCTCGACCCGCCGCGCGTGCCGGCCGTCCTCGAGCCCGACAACATCCGCAAGGTCGGCGGCGCGCTCGGCGAGGCAGCCGCCTCCCTGGGGCACCGTGCGGGCGTCGCTGTGGCCGGAAAGGCGTGAGATGACAGGGGAGTCGCCCGGCTGGGTGGTGCTCGGCGCCGGCGGTCACGCACGTTCCGTCGTCGACGTGCTCGAGCGCGCGGGCCACACCGTCGTCGCGGTGAGCGGAGCCGAGACCGGGGGTGAGCCGTGGCACGTCGACGTGCTCGGTGACGACCGCGCGGCCTTCGAGCTCATCGCCGCCCGCAACCTGTGCGCGGTCGTCGCGATCGGTGCCGGTCACGCCCGCAGCGCGCTCGTGCACGAGCTGCTCGAGCGGGGGCTCCAGGCGCCGCCGGTGGTCGCGTCGACCGCCACGGTGTCGCCGCGCAGCACACTGGGCGCCGGCACCGTCGTGCTCGAGCACGCCCACGTCGGCCCGGCGTCGCGCGTCGGTGAGGCAGTCATCGTCAACACCGGCGCCATCGTCGAGCACGACTGCCGCGTCGGTGCCGGCGCCCACGTCGCACCGGGGGCGGTGCTGCTCGGCGGGGCCTCCGTCGGTGGCGGCGCCCTCGTGGGCAGCGGGGCGCGCGTGCTGCCCCGTGTCTCGGTCGGCGCCGGTGCGACCATCGGGGCCGGTGCCGTCGTCACCGGCCACGTGGCCGACGGCCAGACCGTCATCGGCGTCCCCGCCGTCACCCGAGGCGTCAGCCGTGCCTCCCGAACCGGAGGCATCTCGTGATCGACCCGCTCAACGCCGTCCACCCCGTCAGCATCGGCGCCGCGACGGTGCCCGCACCCGACGACGTCTACGTCATCGCCGAGGCCGGCGTGAACCACAACGGCGACATCGAGCTGGCCCACCGGCTCGTCGACATCGCCGCAGCCTCGGGCGCCGATGCCGTGAAGTTCCAGACCTTCTCGCCCGACAAGCTCGTGTCGTCCGCTGCCGCCACGACGCCCTACCAGCGCGACCGCGGGGGCAGCTCCGACCAGCGCAGCCTGCTCGAGGCGCTGACGCTGCCCAAGGAGGCCTGGGCCGAGCTGCGCGACCACGCCACCGAGGCCGGCACGACCTTCCTGTCGACCCCCTTCGACCTCGACAGCGCCGAGATGCTCGTCGACCTCGGCCTGCCGGCTCTCAAGGTGAGCTCGGGCGAGCTGACCAACCTGCCCTACCTGCGCGAGATGTCGCGCCTCGGGGTCGTGCTGCTCGTGTCGACCGGCATGGGCACCGAGGAGGAGGTCGAGGCAGCCGTCGAGGCGTGCGCCGAGGCCCCGGGGCTCGCGCTCTTCCACTGCGTGTCTGCCTACCCGGCGCCCGTCGAGGAGTGCAACCTGCGGGTCATCCCGCGGCTCACCCAGCTGCACGGCATACCGGTGGGGTGGTCGGACCACACGCCGGGCCTCACGACGGCCCTCGGCGCGGTGGCGCTCGGCGCGCCCGTCCTCGAGAAGCACTTCACGAGCGACCGCACCCTGCCCGGGCCCGACCACCTGGCCAGCCTCGAGCCCGGGGCCCTCACCGAGTACGTCTCGGCGACGAAGCAGCTCGCGCGTGCCCTCGGCGACGGGGTGAAGGTGCGTATGCCGTCCGAGGAGGAGAACGCCGTCCTCGTCCGCCGCTCGTGGCACGCCGCGAAGCCGCTCGCGGCGGGCACGGAGCTGACCGGCGACGACCTGCAGCTGCTGCGGCCCGAGGGCGGCGTCAGCCCAGCAGTCGACATCCGCGGGCGTGTGCTCGCCCGCGACGTCGAGGCCGGCGCCCCCGTCACCGACGCCGACCTGGTCTGAGCCGATGGCCCTGACCGTCGCCGTCTTCGTCGGCACCCGCGCCGACCTGGGCCCGCTGTCGCCCGTGCTCGAGGTGCTGCAGTCAGCCGACGACGTGACCCTGCGGGTCCTGACCGGCGTCATGTATGCCGCTGACGACCTCGTCGCGGCGCTGCCGGCGAGCTCGTCGTCCGAGGAGTGGCGGAGGGCTGTCGTGCCGCTCGCCGAGCCGATGGGCGAGGTGAACGCCGTGGCCCAGGTGGAGCAGGGGGCTCTCATCGCGCGCGCCACCGGGCAGGTGCTGCGCGAGCAGCACGTCGACGTGCTCGTCGTCCTCGGCGACCGGTGGGAGCTGCTCTACGTCGTGCCGCCGGCCGTGCTGCTCGGCGTGCCGGTCGTGCACCTGCACGGGGGAGAGGTCACCGAGGGCGCCGTCGACGAGCGCGTGCGCCACGCGGTGACCAAGCTCGCCGACCAGCACTGTGTCGCGTCCGAGGACGCCGCTGCCCGACTGCGCCAGCTCGGTGAGCCCGCCGACCGGATCCACGTCACCGGCGCGCCGGGGCTCGACCGTCTGGCCGGGGCCGTCCCGGTGCCCGACGACGAGCTGGCGGCGCTGCTCGGGGTGGCGTCCGTCGGGCGGCCGCTCGGGCTGTTCACCTACCACCCGCCGACCGCGCAGACCGGAGCTCCGGCGGGCGAGTGGGCGCGCGAGGCGGCGGAGGCGGCCCTCGCCGTGTGCGGCACGGTCGTCGCGACCCACCCCGGCATGGACGAGGGACGCGACGAGGTGCTCGCAGCCCTGACCGACCTCGCCGCGCGTGAACCCAGGCTGCGCCTGGTGGCGGCGCTCGGGCGCGACTACCCGCGCGTGCTGGCTGCCAGCGACGTCGTCGTGGGCAACTCGAGCTCGGGCGTGATCGAGGCGGCCACCGTGCACGTGCCGGCCGTCGACATCGGTGAGCGCCAGAGGGGGCGCCTGCGCGGCGGCAACGTCGTGCACGCCGACGAGGGCCGCAGGGCGGTCGAAGCGGCGCTGCGCACGGCGGTCGGTCCGGCGTGGCGCGAGCGGTCGGCCGGCGTGGCCAACCCCTACGGCACGGGTGAGGCGAGCGCACGCATCCTCGCTATCGTTCGCTCAGCGGCCCGCACGAGCCGGGTCAAGCGGTTCGTGGACCTGCCGGTCCGGCCGAGCGACGCAGAGGGAGGGCCCGAGTGACCGCGCGAGACCTGCGTGCGGCGTGCGCGCCGACGACGGCGAGCGTGCGCGACGCGCTGGAGGTCGTCGACCGCAGTGCGACGCTGGTGTGCCTGCTCGTCGACGACGAGATGCGCCTGGCGGGGCTGCTCACCGACGGGGACCTGCGTCGCGCGGTGCTCAAGGGCGACGGCCTGGATGCGCCGGCGCTGGACTACGCGACGCGTTCGCCGCATGTGGTGGCGGCGGGTTCGCCGCGGGCCCTGGTGCTCGACCTCATGCAGGCGCTGCGCATCTCGGCGGTGCCGGAGCTCGATGATGACGGCACGGTGGTCAACCTGCACACGCTGTCCGACGTGGTGGGCTCGGCTCCGCTGCCGAACGTCGCGGTCGTCATGGCGGGCGGGCGCGGCACCCGGTTGGGTGAGCTGACGAGGGACACCCCGAAGCCGCTGATGACGGTGGCCGGCCGTTCGATCCTCGAGTGGATCGTGCTGGGCCTGGTGGGCGACGGCATCCGTGAGGTCTACGTGAGCGTCAACTACCTCGCGGAGCAGATCGAGGAGCACCTCGGTGACGGGTCACGGCTCGGGGTGGCGGTGCGCTACCTGCGCGAGGACCCGGATCGGCCGTTGGGCACGGCGGGGTCGTTGACGCTGCTGCGGGAGCAGCGGCCCGACCTCGAGCACCCGGTGCTGGTGATGAACGGTGACCTGATGGTCGAGTTCGACGCTGCCGCCCTGCTGGACGCGCACCGTCGCACGGGGGCGACGGTGACGATGGCGACGCGGACCTACCAGCACGAGGTGCCGTTCGGTGTGGTCGAGAGCAGCGGTGGCCGGGTCACGGGCGTCTCGGAGAAGCCGACGCTGAGCTTCGACATCAACGCCGCCGTGTATGCGGTCGAGCCGCGGGCGCTGGCGTGGCTGCCGGAGGGTCGTCCGAGCACGATGCCGGGCCTGGTCGAGACGTGTCTCGAGCGTGACGAGCGAGTCACGGCGTGGCCGATCCAGTCCGAGTGGATCGACGTCGGGACCCCGAAGGACCTGGCGCGCGCGAAGGGCGAGGCCTGACCCGCGCGGCTCTCCTACGCGTGCGGCGCACAGCTTCATGAAGAAATGACCAAACACGACGAAAAGGCAGATGTGACAACAGAACTCACGCCGACGCCGATGGTGGGGTCCATCGCTGGCAAGACGGTCCTCGTGACGGGCTCGGACGGGTTCATCGGGTCGCACGTCGTCGAGCGGCTCGTCGCCGACGGCGCGCGGGTCAAGGCGTTCTGCCTCTACAACTCCAACGGTTCGACGGGGTGGCTCGACGAGTCCGACACGTTCAGGCAGGCGGTGCGCGACGGGCAGGCCGAGGTGGTGCTCGGTGACATCCGCGACCCCGAGCACGTGATGGCCTCGACCGAGGGCGTCGACGTGGTGCTGCACCTGGCCGCGCTCATCGCGATCCCCTTCTCGTACGTGGCTCCTCGCTCCTACGTCGAGACCAACGTCATCGGCACGCTCAACGTCCTCGAGGCGGTGCGCCGCCACCGCACGCCGCGCATGGTGAACACGTCGACGTCCGAGGTGTACGGCACCCCGGAGGAGGTGCCGATCACCGAGGCGCATCCGCTGCGCGGGCAGTCGCCCTACTCGGCGACGAAGATCTCCGCCGACAAGATGTGCGAGTCGTACGCGTTGTCGTTCGAGACGCCGGTGACGACGCTGCGCCCGTTCAACACGTTCGGGCCGCGGCAGTCGACTCGCGCCGTCATCCCGACGGTGCTCTCGCAGCTGCTCGCAGGCGCGTCCGAGCTGCGCCTCGGTGACGTCAGCCCGAAGCGCGACTTCACCTTCGTCACCGACACCGCCGACGGGTTCGTGCGGGCGGCGCTGGCAGACGTCGCGCCGGGCACGACGATCCAGCTCGGCACGGGCCGCACCGTGTCGGTGGGGGAGGTCGTGCAGCTGTGTCGCAAGGTGACCGGCAGCGACGCGCAGATCGTCACCGAGGACGCCCGCATCCGGCCCGAGGGCTCGGAGGTGCAGATCCTGCTGTCCGACCCGTCGCGCGCGAACGAGGTGCTCGGGTGGGCGCCGACCGTCTCGCTCGAGGAGGGGCTCGCGGCGACGGCCGAGTGGCTCCGGCCGCGCGTCGACCCCGAGACCGCCGGGCGGTACCACCGGTGAGCAGCACAGAGCCGACTCACGCGACCGAGGCGCACGCGCCCGGGGCCCGCGGGCCGGAGGGGACGATTCCGCTGGCGGTGCCGAACATCGGCGAGCTCGAGCGGCGCTACGTGCTCGAGGCCGTCGAGTCCGGGTTCGTCTCGTCGGTCGGACCGTTCGTCTCGGAGTTCGAGCGGCGCTTCGCCGACCGGGTCGGCGCGACGCACGCCATCGCGTGCGCGTCGGGCACCGCGGCGATCCACGTCGGGCTGCTGCTGCTCGGGGTCGGGCGCGACGACGACGTGGTGTGCTCCGACTTCACCTTCGTCGGCTCCGTGAACCCGATCGCGTACTGCGGCGCGAGGCCCGTGCTCGTCGACTCCGAGACGGCCACGTGGAACCTCGACCCGGCGCTGCTGGCGGCCGAGCTGGA
>JABFXB010000139.1 GCA_013361975.1 Dermatophilaceae bacterium | reverse complement strand
GCGAACTCGGCGACCTCGAGGCCGCGCGTCACCTCGCCGACCGCGTCGCTGAGCACCTTGCCGTGCTCGGCCGTGATGAGCGCGCCGATCTCGTCCTTGCGGGCGTTGAGCAGCTCGCGGAAGGCGAAGAGCACCTGGGCGCGCTTGGCGAGCGAGGTGTCGGCCCACGACTCCCACGCCGACGCGGCCGACTTCACGACCTCGTCGACGAGCGCCGCAGAGGCGAGATCGAGCAGGCCGGTCTGCTCACCGGTGGCGGGGTTGAAGACGGGTGACGTGCGCTCGGCGGTGCCGGTC
The DNA here is from genome assembly GCA_013361975.1 of Dermatophilaceae bacterium. Classification (GTDB taxonomy): domain Bacteria; phylum Actinomycetota; class Actinomycetes; order Actinomycetales; family Dermatophilaceae; genus Terrabacter. Next base: position 5,713 of record JABFXB010000139.1, on the reverse strand, counting down.
CACGGCCGGCCGTCGACGAGGTGGGTGATGCGGGTGGGCGTGCTCATGGTGGGGTCCTTCGGGTGAGACAGGGTGGGGTCAGGGGGAGACGAACGTGGGCGGTGTCGACCACTTGTCGAGGTAGGAGCGGATGGTGTCGCGCATGTACTCGGTCGACTCGCGCGCACGGTCCTCCCAGGCGAAGACGCACGAGGTGACGATCCCGTCGAACCCGATGCGCTCGAGCCCGCGGAAGAACTGGTCGAAGTCGACCTCGCCCTGGCCGATGTCGAGGTGCTGGTGCACGGTGACCTTCGAGCCGGGCGGGTTGACGATGTAGCGCAGCCCCGACGACGCGGTGTGGTCGTAGGCGTCGGCGACGTGGACCATCGTCAGCAGGTCGCCGGCCTTGTCCATGATCCCGTCGCAGTCGTTGCCCTGGTGGAACGTGTGCGGCGCGCAGTAGAGGAAGCTGACGCTCGGACTGTTGATGCCGCGGACGAGGTCGACGGCGCGCTTGCCGTCCTCCTCCCAGTCGTCGGGGTGCGGCTCGAGCACGAGCCGGATGCCCTCCTTCTCGAAGACGGGGAGCAGCTCCTCCATCGACTTCCAGAACTGCCGCTCGCAGACCGCGGCCTCGCGCGGGTTGCCGTTGAACTCGGAGTTCATCGTGTCGACGCCGAGGTCGGAGGCGATCTGGATCGCGCGCTTCCAGTACCGCACCGCCGCCTGGCGCTCGTCCTCGTCGGGGCCGGACCACGTGAAGAGGGGCAGCACCGACGAGACGCCGACACCCGCGGCCGACAGCTCCTTGCGGAAGGCGGCCACGCCGGAGTCGTCGACGCGCGGGTGGTTGAAGAAGGGAATGAAGTCGTCGCGCGGCGACAGCTCGATCCACTCGTAGCCGAGGTCGACTACGAGGCCGGGCAGCTCGAGCAGCGGCGACTCGCGGAACATGTAGGGGTCGAGAGCGAGCTTCATGAGGGGCGAACTCCTTTGTCGGACAGAGGTTTCAGTCCGCGCTGGGCGGGGCGAGCAGGGGACGCTGGGTGGCCTTGTGGTCGAGGTACTCGCCGTATGCCGTCTGCGTCGTCTCGAGGTCGCTGACCGCCGAGACCGGCACGTCCCACCACGAGGCCGAGTCGGGTGCGTGCACCAGCGGGTCGGTCTCGACGTGGATGACGACCGGGCCGCCGTCGGAGGGCCACGCCTTCGCCTCCTTGATGGCCTGGTGCAGGTCGTCGAGCGAGTGCACCTCGATGACGTGGGCGCCGAGGCTCCGGGCGTTCGCAGCGAGGTCGACGGGCAGGAAGTCTCCGTCGAGTCGTCCGGACGACTCGCCACGGAAGCGGTAGGACGTGCCGAAACGCTGCGACCCGAGCGACTCCGAGAGCGAGCCGATCGAGTGGAAACCGTGGTTCTGCACGAGCACCACGACGACCTTGACCCGCTCCTGCACGGCCGTGACGAGCTCCGTCGGCATCATGAGGTATCCACCGTCGCCGACCATCGCGAAGACGTCGCGCGACTCGTCGGCGAGTCGGATGCCGATCGAGGCCGGCACCTCGTAGCCCATGCAGGAGTAGCCGTACTCGACGTGGTACGCCTTGCGGTCGCGGACCCGCCACAGCTTGTGGATGTCGCCCGGCATCGAGCCGGCCGCGCAGAGCACGACGTCGCGCGGGTCGGTGAGCTCGTTCACGGCGCCGAGCACCTGGCCCTGCGTCAGCAGGCCGTCGGCGAGCTTGTCGGTGACCTCAGCCGGCGGGTGGAACGCGCTCTCGACGGAGGCGTCCCACTCCGCCCACAGCGCGGCCTGGCGCGACTTGTAGTCTGCCGCGACGGCATACCCCTCGAGGGCGGCCGTCAGCGCGGTCAGCGCCTCGCGGGCGTCGGCGACGACCGACAGGCCCGACTGCTTGCCCGCGTCGAAACGGGCGACGTTGATGTTGATGAACCGGACGCCCTTGTCCTGGAAGGCCGTTCGTGAGGCAGTGGTGAAGTCGCTCCAGCGCGTGCCGATGCCGATGACGACGTCGGCCTCGGCGGCGAGGGCGTTGGCCGCTGTGGTCCCGGTCGAGCCGATGGCACCCATCTGCTGCGGGTGACCGTGCGGGAGCGAGCCCTTGCCGGCCTGCGACTCCCCCACCGGGACGCCGGTGGCCTCGCAGAACGCGCGCAGGGCCTCCTCGGCCCCGGAGTAGTGCAGACCACCGCCGGCCACGACCATCGGCCGCTTCGCCGAGCGGATCAGCGCGGCTGCGTCCGCGATGTCGACAGCCTCGGGCAACGGACGGGCCACCCGCCAGGTGCGCGGGGCGAAGAGCTCGACCGGCCAGTCGAAGGCCTCGGCCTGCACGTCCTGCGGCAGGGCGATCGTCACGGCTCCCGTGTCCACGGGGTCGGTGAGCACCCGCATCGCCCCGAGCAGCGCCGACGGCAGCTGCTCGGGCCGGCTCACCCGGTCGAAGAAGCGCGACAGCGGGCGGAAGGCGTCGTTGACCGTCACGTCGGCGGCATACGGCTGCTCGAGCTCCTGGAGCACGGGGGCACTGACGCGGGTCGCGAAGGTGCCGGACGGCAGCAGCAGCACGGGGAGCCGGTTGATCGTCGCGAGCGCCGCACCGGTGAGCATGTTCGTCGAACCGGGGCCGACCGAGGCCGTGCACGCCCACGTCTGGAGGCGGTCCTTCTGCCGCGCGTAGGCGACCGACGTGTGCACCATCGCCTGCTCGTTGCGGGCCAGGACGTACGGGAGGTGCTCCTGTCCGTCCGCGAGCTCGTTCTGCAGCAGCGCCTGGCCGATGCCGGCGACGTTGCCGTGGCCGAAGATGCCGAAGCAGCCGGCGAAGAGCTTCTGCCGCTCACCGTCACGCTCGCTCCACTGGTTCGCGAGGAAGCGCACCACGGCCTGCGCCACGGTGAGACGGACGGTCGGCTGGGTGTCGCTCGTCATCGAGCACCTCCAAGGGGAAGTCGAGGGTCGACGGGCTGGTCGGCCCAGGTCTCACGCACCCAGCCGTGGGCTGGGTCGTCGCAGATGAGCCAGGCCCGCTCCTCACCGGGACCGGCCATGACGTTGAGGTAGTACAGGTCGTAGCCCGGGGCCGCGATGGCGGGGCCGTGCCAGCCGTGCGGCACGAGCACGACGTCGCCGTCGCGCACCTCGGCGAGCACGTCGATCGGGCGGTGCTCGGTGCCGTAGACCCGTTGGTACGCAATGGGGTCCGTCGCCGCCGCCTCCGGCGTGCCGGCCGACGGCGCGACCTGGAAGTAGTAGATCTCCTCGAGGGCGGTCTCCTCACCGGGCCGCTCCTCGTCGTGCTTGTGCGGGGGCCAGGAGCTCCAGTTGCCGCCGGGCGTGATGACCTCGCAGGCGATGATCGAGTCGGCGTCGAGCACCCCGGGGATGCCGAAGTTGCGGACCTCGCGCGACGCGATGCCGGCACCGCGCAGCTCGACCGGCACGTCCTCGGCGGCCACGTGCCGGAAGGGGAAGCGCGCGTCGGCGGTCTCGGTGACCGCGAAGACGACCGCGACGCGTGCTTCACCCACCGCCGTCACCGTGAGCGACGACCCGGCCGGCACATAGGCGACGTCGGAGGCGCCGGCGAAGACGGAAGAGCGACCCGCGAGCTTCGCCTCGTGCTCACCCGCGGCGCCAGACACGGCCACGTGCACCGAGCCCGAGAGGGGCACGACGAGGTGCTCGCGGTGGCCGGCGTCGAGGGTGCGCGTGTCACCGTCGGCGAGCCGGCCGGCATACATCCCCGTGTGCTCCCAGCCCGACGAGTCGGGCTCGACGACGACGTCCCAGCCGTCGCGCGCGGTGCTGCCGAAGGGGTGGTGCCAGCTCATGCCACACCCCCGCCGTGCACGAGTCCGGCCGCGATGTCGACGGCCGCGGCGACCTCGCCGTCGGGCGGGAAGAGGAGGGCGCGGCCCACGACGAGGCCTCGCACGGCGGGCAGGTCGAGCGCGTGCCCCCAGGAGGCGTACGTGTCCTGCGGGTCGCCCTGCGGGTCGCCACCGAGCAGCAGCGTCGGCAGGGTGGTCGCGTCCATGACCCGGTCGAGCTCGTCGACGACGGGCAGCTTGAGCCACGTGTGGGCGCTCGAGGCGCCGAGACCGGCGGCGATGTGGATGGACTTGATCGTCGAGTCGGGGTCGAGCTGGTTGACCACTCGCCCACCCTCGCGCGTCGAGAGGAACGGCTCGACCATCGCCATGAGCTCCCTCTCGGCGAGCTCGGTGACGGCGCGGGCGCTGGCCTCGAGGGTCGCGACCGTGCCGGGGTCGTCGAGGCAGATGCGCGTCAGCATCTTGCCGCCGTCGAGGCCCCGAGCCGCGATCTCGGCGGCGGTGTAGGCGGTGAAGCGGTCGTCGAGCTCGAAGCTCGCGCCCTGGAGGCCGCCGCGGTTCATCGAGCCGATCGCGACCTTGCCCTCGAGCGCGCCGAGCAGCAGCAGGTCGTCGAGCACGTCGGGCGTGCCGAGCACGCCGTCGACGCCGGGCCGACCGAGCGCAGTGACGAGGCGCTCGAGCAGGTCGCTCCGGCTCGCCATCGCGGCCCCCGCCCCACGCACCCCGAGGGCGCCCCGGGCGGGGTGGTCGGCGGCGACGAGGAGCATGCGCCCGTCCTCGCGCACGAGCGGGCGGCGCTCACGGGCTGCCCAGCCGGCGGCGATGCGCTCGGGCTCGCGCACGCGGATCTCGGTGAGGTCGGCGACGGCGACACCGGCACCCAGTCCGGGCGTCGTGGGCGGGTGCGTGGTGGTCATGGTGCCTCCTCGGCGACGGCAGCGAACGGGGTGGCCTGCGAGCCGGCGTTCGAGCGTGCGCCGGCGTGCGAGCGTGCGCCGGCCAGGCGCTCCTCGACCTCGGCCGAGGTGGGCATGGCGGTCGAGCACTCGAGCTTGCTCGCCACGATCGCCCCGGCGACGTTGGCGAACTCGAGGACCCGGCGCAGATCCCAGCCCTCGAGCAGGCCGTGGCAGAGCGCCCCGCCGAAGGCGTCCCCGGCCCCGAGACCGTTGACGACCTCGACGGGGAACGGGGGCACCTCGACGCGCTCGTCACGGGTCGCGGCCAGCACGCCCTTGGGTCCCTGCTTGACGACGGCGAGCTCGACGCCGCGCTCGAGCAGCGCGTCGGCCGCCCGCTGCGGGTGGGTCTCGCCGACGGCGACCTCGCACTCCTCGCGGTTGCCGACGGCCACCGTGACGTGCTCGAGCGCCCGGCCGACCTGTTCGCTCGCCTCGGTGGCGTCGTTCCAGAACATCGGGCGGTAGTCGAGGTCGAGCACAGTGTGGGTGCGGCGGCCGCGGGCCTCCCAGCCGCGGAAGTGTGCAGCCCGGCTCGGCTCCTGGCTCAGGCCGGTGACGGTCGACCAGTAGACGCCGGCCGTGCGGATCGCCTCGAGCGGCATCTCGTCGGCCTCGATGAGCAGGTCGGGGGCGGCCGGGTAGCGGTAGAAGTAGAGCGGGAAGTCGTCGGGCGGGAACACCTCGCAGAACGTGACGGGCGTGGGTGGCCCGTCGACGGCGCTGACGAACCGGTCGTCGACGCCGAAGTCCTGCAGCGCCTCGTGGATGTAGCGCCCGAACGCGTCCTTGCCGGTGCGCGTGATGAGGGCGACCCGGTGGCCGTGGCGCGCAGCGGCGACGGAGACGTTGGTGGCGCTTCCGCCGAGGAACTTCTCGAACGTGCGCACCTTCTCGAGGCCGACGCCGTG
>JABFXB010000121.1 GCA_013361975.1 Dermatophilaceae bacterium | reverse complement strand
GGTCAGCCGCCGACGTGCACCTGCGGTCGTCTGGCGGCGTCGGGCTCGGCGCGGCGGATGATCTCGTGCGTGAGCGGCGGGATGTCGCCCTCGCCGGCGAGCAGGAACCGCAGCACGTTCTGGCCCGGCGCCTTCTCGCTCCACTCGAAGTAGACATGCGGGGGCTTGCTCACCCGGTCTCGCACGTCGAGCAGCACCGCGGCCAGCACGTTCGGCACGGACGGCCCGGTCGCGCGGAGGATGTAGTGGCCGCCGACGACGGCCGAGCTGACGTGGACGGTCGTCGCGAAGTCGCTGGCGTCGCTGATCTCCACCTCGAGGAAGATCGCGCCCTGGCGGGCGTTGAGGTGGTTGTGCATCCGCACGTCGAGCGACTTCGCGCGGTACTCCTCGCGGTCGCCGGCGTTGATCTTGTTGGCGATGAACCGCAGCGGCTGCGGGCCGAGCGCCGCGTCGTCGAGGATCGCCTTCGCCCCGTCGTCGTAGACCACGCGCTGCACCCTCAGCTCGGTCGAGCGCACGATGCGCGACCAGACGCTGATCACGACGATGAGGGCGATGAAGACGAGGGCGATGACGAGGCCCTCGGGACGCTCCTCGACGGTGATCGTGATCGTGTAGACGAAGATCGCGCTCACCACGGCGAAGAAGCCGGCGGCTCCACGGTGACCACGGCGCAGCTCGGTGAGGAACACCGCGATGGCGGCGGACGTCATGAGCGCGAGCACGCCGGTCGCGTACGCCCCGGCCTGCTCGTCGACGTTCGCGCGGAAGGCGAGCGTCACGACCGCGGCGATGAACGACAGCACGAGCACGAGCGGCCGGGTCGACCGGGCCCAGTCGGGCGCCATGCCGTAGCGGGGCAGGTAGCGCGGCACGATGTTGAGCAGGCCCGCCATGGCGGAGGCGCCGGCGAACCAGAGGATGCCGATCGTCGAGGCGTCGTAGAGCGTGCCGAATCCCTCACCGAGCAGCTCGTGGGCGAGGTAGGCCAGCGCGCGCCCGTTCGCCTGACCGCCCGGTTCGAACTGCTGGTGCGGGATGAGCAGCGTCGTGACGAGCGACGACCCGATGAGCAGCACGCTCATGATGAGGGCGGCGGTCGTCAGCAGCTTGCGGGCGTTGCGGATGCGGCCCTCGGGCTTCTCGGCCGTGTCGGTCGGGTCGCCCTCGACGAGCGGCATGACGACGACGCCGGTCTCGAACCCCGACAGGCCCAGTGCGAGGGCGGGGAAGACGAGCAGGGCCGCACCGATGATGCCGAACGGGGCCGAGTGTGCTGCCGTCATCGCGTCGAGCCAGTCGCCGAACGCGGTCGGGTGGTCACCGATCTCGATGATGCCCCGAACGAGCACGACCGCGCTGAGGCCCAGGTAGGCGACGACGAGCACGACGGCGAGCCCGATGGCCTCCTTGAACCCCTTGAGGAAGATGCCGGCGAGCAGCACGAGCAGCGTCAGCGTGACGCCGACCTGGTGGCCGGTGAGGGCCGACTTGAGGTACGGGTTCTCGATGAGGTGGGCACTCGCGTCGGCGGCCGAGAGGGTGATCGTGATGATGAAGCCGGTCGCGACGAAGCCGAGCAGGCTCAGCACGAGGATCTTGCTCGGCCAGTACGACAGGAGACGCTCCAGCATCGACAGGCTGCCGTCGCCGTGCGGGCTCTCGGCTGCGACGCGGCGGTACATCGGCAGCGCACCGAAGAGGGTGATGAGCACGAGGACGAGCGTCGCGATCGGCGAGAGGGCGCCGGCGGCGAGCGCCGCGATGCCGGGCTGGTAGCCGAGCGTGGAGAAGTAGTCGACACCGGTGAGGCACATGACCCGCCACCACGGCTGCACGTGCTGCTGCTCACGCGCCTCCGACTCGCGCTCGTAGTAGCCGCCCGGATCGGCCTCCTCGGCGTCGAGGAACCAGCGCATCAGGGGCGTGCGCTCAGCGCGCTGCGTCGTCACGGCGGCGAAGTCTAGGGGGCAGCGCTGGGAACCCCTGGCCGGGCGGCGTGCTGGTAGGCGAGCGACAGCGCGGCGAGGCCGAGCGCCCACAGGGCGTGGGCGCCGTTGGCGAGCAGGAGCGCGACGACCGACGCGAATGCGACGAGCGCCGTCCACCACCCGACGCTGCGTCGCGGGAGCAGGCGCAGCGCTGCGCCGGTCCCCAGCACGTAGACGAGCGTGAAGCAGCCGGTGGCCAGCAGCATGAGCGGGGCCAGGCCGAGGTCCAGCGCCACCGACACCGCGACCGACAGCGTCGACAGGCCCATGATGAGCGCGATGCTGCGACGCGGCACCTGACCGGAGCCCCCGCCGACCGCGAGCCAGCGGGGCAGCGCGCCGTCCCGCGCCAGCGCGGCACCGAGGCGCGACCCGCCGGCGAAGTACGCGTTCATGGCGCCGACCGTCAGCAGCACGGCGACCACTGCGGTCACCACCCTCGCCTGCTCGCCGAGGGCGATCGCCATGAGGTCCGACAGCGGTGCCTCGCTGCGGCCGGCCGCCGGCCCGAGCACGAGCACGCTCGTCGTGGCGAGGCCGAGGTAGAGGACGCCGACGAGGGCGACCGCGATCGCCGTCGCCCTCGGCACGTCGCGACGCGGGTCGCGGTAGTCGCCGGCGAGGGACGCGACCGCCTCCCAGCCCGCGAAGCCCCACACGAGAACCGCCGCGGCCGTCCCGACGGCGCCCCAGCCGTTCGGGGCGAACGGGGTGAGGGCGTCGGTGCTGCCGTGCGGCAGCGCGAAGGCCATGGTCGCGGTCATGAGCAGGGCGAGCACCGTCGCGAGGCCGAGCTGCACGCGCCCGGAGAACCGCAGCCCGGCGAGGTTCATCAGCCCGGTGCCGACGATGAGGGCAAGGCCGACCCCGACCGTGGTGGCCCGACCTCCGCCGATCGCGTCGGCGACGTAGCCGCCCGCCATCATCGACGCCGGCGGCGCACCGACCGGCACCGCGAAATAGAAGCACCAGCCCACGGCACCCGCGGCCCGCTCACCGAAGGCCCGCCGCACGTAGGTCGACACCCCACCCGCATCCGGGTGGCGGGCCCCGAGGGCGGCGAACGTGCTGGCGAGCGGGACCGAGAGCACGACGAGCGCGGCCCAGGCGACGAGCGACGCCGGGCCCGCTGCCTGGGCCGCCAGGGCGGGGAGCGTGATGACGCCGGTGCCGAGCACGGCGCCCACCGACAGGGCCGCCCCCTGCGCGACGGTCAGACCATGAGTGCCGGGGCGGAGCGGGGTCTGGGCGGCGGGGCGGACGGGTGCGGTCACGGTCCCAAGACTTCCGTGGCGGTGGACCGGTCTGAAGGTCCACTTCTTGCCCGGCTGTTTGGGCCAATCTAGGCTCGGCGGGTGGACCTGCACGTCACCCTCACCGGCTCCGGCGACCTGACGGCGCAGATCTACGCGCAGCTGCGCGAGGCGGTGCTCGACGGGCGCCTCGCGGGGGGCGACCGCGTGCCGGCCACCCGCGAGCTCGCCGCGAGCCTCCGGGTCTCGCGCGGCACCGTCACTGCTGCCTACGACCGGCTCCTCGCCGAGGAGCTCCTCGAGAGCCGGCGTGGGGCGGGCACCTTCGTGGCGCCCGGTTGCGTGCCGCCGGCCCGCTCGGCGACGGTTCGCGGACGGCGTACGCGGCCGGGTGCGGTCACCCCGTCGGCCGTCTGGCGCTCGCCCTCGGCCCCGCCGCGGGTCCCGGGCGACGCCGCGTACGACTTCTCCGTCGGCGTGCCCGACGCGTCGCTCTTCCCGCTCGCGACGTGGCGACGCATCGTCAGCGGCGCCCTGCGACGCGGACGCCTCGCGCCGGACACGTACGACGAGCGCGGCGCCGGCCGCCTCGAGGGCGAGATCGCGAGGTATGCCGGAGTGTCGCGTTCCGTGGTCGCGTCGGCCGACGACGTGGTGACGACGGCGGGGGCCCAGCAGGCGCTGGACCTCGTCGCGCGCGTGCTCCTCGAGCCGGGCGACGTGGTCGCGGTCGAGGACCCCGGCTACACGGCGGCGGCGCGGCTCTTCACGACCCACCGCGCGACCGTGCGCGGCGTGCCCGTCGACGGCGAGGGGATCGTCGTGGACACGCTTCCCGACACCGCGCGACTGGTCTACGTCACCCCGTCGCACCAGCACCCCACGGGTGTCGCGATGTCTCGCGCGCGGCGGATCGCTCTGCTGGAGTGGGCAGTCCGGCGCGACGCGGTGATCGTGGAAGACGACTACGACAGCGAGTTCCGGTTCGCCGACCGGCCCCTGGAGCCGCTCCAGAGCATCGACCGCGAAGGGCGCGTGGTCTACGTGGGGTCCTTCTCGAAGTCGCTGCTGCCCAGCCTGCGCGTGGGCTACGCGATCGGCCCCGCATCGCTCACACCGGCGCTGCGCGAGGCGAAGCGCGTGACGTCGTGGGACGGCGACGCCGTGACGCAGCGGGCCCTCGCCGACTTCCTCGCCGAGGGCCACCACGCGGCACACGTGAAGCGTGCGACGAAGGTCTACCGGGCCCGACGCGACGAGCTGCTGGAGGGCCTCGCCGGTCTCGACGAATGGCTCGAGGTGGTGCCCTCGGCCGCCGGGCTGCACGTCTGCACCTTCCTGCGCGACCGCGGGCTCGACGACCAGACGATCGCCGGCGACGTCTTGGCCGCAGGCGTCTTCGTCGAGCCGCTCTCGCCGAGGCACCTGGAGCAACCGGCCCGCCACGGGCTCGCGTTCGGCGTGGGCGGCATACGCGAGGGGGAGATCGGGACCGCGCTCGCGCTGCTGAGGAGGGTGCTCAGTGCGCCTCGACGGCGGCCGCGCGTCGACGGATGATCGCGAACTGTGAGGCGAGCGGGATGATGCCGAGGATGAGCACCATCGGCACGGCGAAGCCCAGGCGCAGGTCGTCGGACCCGACGGCGCCGGTGAGCACCGCCCCGAGCAGCGCGCCGACGTAGTTGAACTGGTTGAAGCGCGCCACGACCTGGTCGATGCGGTCGATGCGCTCGCCGGCCGAGTCGTCCTCGCCGCCGGCGATGGCGCCGGCCGCCGAGAAGCTGAGCGGCGCGATCGTCGCGACGGCACCGCCGAGCACCGTGAAGCCGATGACGGCGACGAACCACGTCGGTGCGAAGACGATGACGGCCAGCGACCCTGCGGCCGCGACGCCGCTGACCCGCAGCAGCCACACGGCGCCGTGCCGGTCGACGAGGCCGTCGCCGACGGCGCGGGCCAGGAGGGTCGCGACCAGGTAGGGGAGGGTGGCGAGCGCGGTGAGACCGCTCGGCGCGTCGAGCGCACCCTTGAGGTAGACCGGGCCCCACGTCGTCGCGGCCGTGTCGACCATGTAGAAGAGCACCATCGCCAGGCCGAGGAGCGCGATGCGCCGCCACGGCACGTCGATGGCGGCGTCCGACCGGGCGAGGCGGTCGCGGCGCACGAACGGTGCGGCCAGGGCGGCCAGCGGGAAGACGAGGAGCGGCAGCAGGCCGGCGCCGAGGTCGACGTTCACGGTCGCGAGGGTGACGAGGGTGCCGAGGATGCCGCCGGCCGTCCAGAAGGCGTGGAACGACGGCAGGATCGGGCGGCGGTAGAGGTGCTCGACGGTGACCGCCTGCATGTTCGACGACGCGTCGACGAGGCCGAGCGCGAGCCCGTAGACGGCGAGCCCCGCGACGAAGACCCAGAAGGACGGCGCGACGAGCAGCACCGCGAAGCCCAGGGTGGCGGCGACGAGGCCGACGCGCACGACGGTTGCGCTCGAGGAGCGTGCCGCGACGACCTCGGCCACGACGGAGCCGACTCCCGCGAGCAGCACGACCATGAGCAGCAGGCCGCTCACAGCGAGCTCGTCGAGGTCCCACTTCTCCTGGATCTGTGGAAGCCGGGTCGTCAGGGAGATGAAGAGCAGGCCCTGGACGAAGAAGGCGGTGCCGGCGGCGAGGCGCGCGCGGAGCAGGGGGGAGGACGCGGCCCGGAGTGTCACGAACGGCCACCCTGTCGGTCGGCGCCCACGGCGTCAAGGAGCCGGCTGCCGGCTGCCCTCACC
>JABFXB010000085.1 GCA_013361975.1 Dermatophilaceae bacterium | reverse complement strand
ATGCCCGAGCTGGCCCGGATGCGCGAGATCCTCTCGCAGGAGCGGCTCTTCCTCGTCGTGCAGGACATCTTCCTCACCGAGACCGCCCAGCTGGCCGACGTGGTGCTGCCCGCGGCGGCGTGGGGCGAGAAGACGGGCACGTTCACCAACGTCGACCGCACGGTGCACCTCTCGGAGAAGGCGGTCGAGCCGCCGGGGGAGGCGCGCTCCGACCTCGAGATCTTCGCCGACTTCGCCCGGCGGATGGGCTTGCGCGACAAGGACGGTGGTCCCCTGGTCAAGTGGCGCACGCCCGAGGAGGCCTTCGATGCGTGGCGCGAGTGCAGCAGGGGCAGGCCCTGCGACTACAGCGCCCTCAGCTACGGCAAGCTGCGAGACGGCGGCGTGCAGTGGCCCTGCACGGAGGCCGCGCCCGACGGCACCGAGCGGCTGTATGCCGGTGGCGTCTTCTGGGCGTCACCCGAGGACTGCGAGACGTACGGGCGCGACCTGGAGACGGGCGCGCCGATGGAGGCCAAGGATTACCGTGCCCTCAACCCGTTCGGCCGCGCCGTGATCAAGGCGGCCGACTACCGGCCGCCGCACGAGATGCCCGACGACGACTACCCGTTGCAGCTCATCACGGGCCGCACCGTCTACCACTTCCACACGAGGACCCGCACGGCCAGGGCCCCGGAGCTGCAGGCGGCGGCTCCCGAGGTGTGGGTCGAGCTGTCGGCGCACGACGCCGGCACGTTCGGGCTCGCCGAGGGCGACGTCGCGCAGGTGCGCACCGCCAGGGGCGAGGTGCGGGCGAAGGTGCGGGTCAGCGGCATACGGCCGGGCGTGGTGTTCCTGCCGTTCCACTACGGCTACTGGGACACCCCCGAGGGCTGGCGCCCGGGCGAGCACGGCAGGGCCGCGAACGAGCTGACCCTCACCGACTGGGACGCCGCGTCGAAGCAGCCGATCTTCAAGACCGCGTCGTGCACCGTCAGCAAGGTGTCCGACGGCGACGGCGGGCTGTCGCCGGCCCCCGTCGGCCTGGCCTCCACTCCGGTCACCGCCGGCGTCCACGATGGGAGCCTGCGATGAAGATCGGGATGGTCCTGCGCGACCTGCACCACGACGAGACGGAGCTGGCGAAGGCTCTCATGCGCCTTGCCGACGAGCACCACGTCGACCACGAGATCCAGCACCTCGGCTACGACCTCGCCGACTGGTCGATGCGTCACGTGCGCGAGGTCGCTTCGATCGCAACGCAGTTCGGTGAGAACCTCGAGCCGGCCCCGGACGGCACGCCGGCGCTCGTCGACCAGGCCCGGCGCTGGGCGTCGGAGCGGATGGGCCGCGCCAAGGACGCCGAGCTGGTCATGGTGCGCGACCTCAAGGCCGTCTACCTGCGGGCCTCCGGAGTGCTCACCGACTGGGAGATGGTGGGTCAGGCGGCCCAGGCGATCGTGCACGACGAGCTCGTGGAGCTGGCGACACGGTGCCAGAGCGACACGAAGCGGCAGATGACCTGGGCCAACGCGAAGATCAAGGAGGTCTCGACGCAGGCGCTCGTCGTGTGAGCAGGCCCGATACCGCTCGAACCACCGGTCACGAGGACGAGTGGGGCCGGCCCGCGCCCTCCTGATGGTGTCTGCACGCCTGCCCCGTCGCCGCCGTGTGCCTGTTCGTGACCGCGTTTGGTCGTCCGGCCGTCGGGGTAGGAGACGAGCGGCAGCGCCCCGGGCAGCGAGAGGACGACGTGACGACGACCGACGCCGTGGTGATCGGAAGCGGACCCAACGGCCTCGTGGCCGCCAACCTGCTCGTCGACGCAGGGTGGTCGGTGGTCGTGCTCGAGGAGCAGGACCACCCCGGCGGGGCCGTGTGGAGCGACGCCAGCGTCGCGCCGGACTACGTGCACGACACCTTCAGCTCGTTCTACCCGCTCGCCGCGGGCTCGCCCACCATCGGCGGCCTCCAGCTCGAGCAGCACGGTCTCGAGTGGGTGCAGGCGCCGTCGGTCGTGGGGCACTCCTTCCCGGACGGCCGGTGGGGGGTCCTCCACCGCGACCGGCACGACACCGCCAGGTCCCTCGATGCCGACTGCCCCGGCGACGGTGACGCGTGGCTGCAGCTCTGCGACACCTGGGACCGCGTGGGCGACGACCTCATCCGGTGTCTCCTGACCCCCTTCCCGCCGGTCCGGGGAGGCGCTGGCCTCGCGACGCAGGTGCTGCGACCCGGGGGGTTCGAGCTCGTGCGCGAGATGCTCATGCCCGCGCGCACCCTCGTCGAGAAGCTGTTCGGCGGAGAGTCGGCGCGCCTGCTCATCGCCGGCAACGCGGCGCACGCCGACATCGGGCTGGAGGCGCCGGGATCGGGGGTCATGGGCCTGCTCCTCGTCCTGCTCGGCCAGAGCGTCGGCTTCCCCGTGCCTCGCGGCGGGGCCGCGAGCTTCTCGGGCGCCCTGGTGCGCCGCCTCCAGCAGAAGGGTGGCGAGCTGAGCCTGCGCGAGCCCGCCACCGGCGTACGCGTCGACGAGGGCCGTGCGGTCGGCGTGCGCACGCCCTCGCGAGAGATCACCGTCCGACGCGCCGTCCTCGCCGACGTGTCGGCACCCGCGCTCTACGGAGGGCTGGTCGGCTGGGACCAGCTGCCCTCCCGGCTGCGGCACCGCATGCAGCGGTTCGAGTGGGACCCCTCGACCGTGAAGGTCGACTGGGCCCTGGACGGGCCGGTGCCCTGGGAAGGGGCGCCCGAGGCCCTGCCGGGCACCGTGCACATCGCCGACTCCCTCGACCAGCTGTCGCTGACCGGCGGCAAGGTCGCGGCCGGGCTCGTGCCCGAACGGCCCTTCCTGCTCGTGGGCCAGATGGGCGTCGCCGACCCCACCCGCGTGCCCGACGGCGGCGAGGCCCTCTGGGCCTACACCCATGTGCCACAACGCGTCCGCGGCGACGCAGCGACCGAGGGCGACGGGCTGCCTCGCGTCCGCGGCACGTGGGACGAAGCCGATCTGGAGGCGATGGCCGAGCGGGTCGAGGCGCGCATCGAGAGCCGCGCCCCCGGCTTCCGCGACCGCATCACGGCGCGACGGGTGCTGGGCCCCCGACAGCTCGAGTCCATGGACCGCAACCTGGTCGGTGGAGCCATCAACGGTGGCACGGCGGGCCTGCACCAGCAGCTGGTCTTCCGCCCCGTCGCCGGCTCGGGACGGGCCGAGACCCCGGTTCGCGGCCTCTACCTGGCCTCCGCGTCGGCGCACCCCGGCGGCGGCGTGCACGGCGCCTGTGGCGCCAACGCCGCCAGGGCAGCCCTGTGGCACCACCGGATTCGCACACCTTGGAGACGATCGTGAGCACGACCAAGCGCATCATCCACGGCTCGCCCGACCGGGTCTTCGACGTCCTGGCCAACGGGTGGAGCTACAGCCAGTGGGTCGTCGGTGCCTCGCGGGTGCGTGACGTCACACCCGACTGGCCCGACGAGGGCGCGGAGATCCACCACTCGGTGGGCGCGTGGCCGCTGCTCATCAACGACCTGACCACGGTCGTCCGCTCGGAGCGGCCCACCCTGCTCGAGCTGACGGTGCGCGCCTGGCCGTCCGGCGAGGGCGTCGTCCGGGTCACCTGCCGTCAGCAGGGGGAGGACACGGAGGTCACGATGGAGGAGGACGCCGTCAAGGGGCCGGCGCTGCTCATCCCGCGCATCCTGCGCGACCTCGCCCTCGACCAGCGCAACCGGGAGGCGCTCGCGCGGCTCGCGATCCTCGTGGAGCGCGCCGGAGCGGACGTGCCGTAGCGGGATCGTCGCCTCGGTGCACGAGATCGCGCGACAGCGTGTGGCGCATCCCCGCCGCGACGCGGGTGCAGCGGGCTGGTGCGCAGGTCCCATCGTTGCGTCGTCGACCCAGCGGTGGCCAGGTGGGACGGCAGCCCCGCGCGGTTCGACGCGCGCAGGGCGGGTACGCGGGCTGCGAGCCACCCTGGAGGTCAGCCATGCTTCTCGACCAGACGGTCGATCTCGTCCGCCGCGGCTACGTGTTCACGGCCTGGGCGCGCCGACGGAGGTCGTCCGACGAGGCGGCGAGGCGTCCCAGGTATGCCGTGTCGGTGCGCCTGCTCGGCAGGCCGGCGACCGTGGTCGGCGGGCCCGACGGCGTACGCCTCTTCTACGACCAGACTCTGATGAGGCGGCGCCGCGCCATGCCAGCCGCGGTCGCACGACCGCTCTTCGGCCGGGGCGCCGTGCACGGGCTCGACGGCGACGAGCACCAGCAGCGCAAGGCGATGTTCGTCGACGCCCTCATGGACGAGAAGGGCGTTGCGGACCTGATGGACCTCGCCGACGAGCTCCTCGTCGAGGCCATCCGCGTGTGGCGCGGGGACGGCAAGGGCGTCGTCTACCCGACGACGACGGAGGTCTACGGTCGGGCCGTCCTCCGCTGGGCCGGCGTCGACGTGCCGCCCCGCCGCGAGCTGCGGGTCGCCCGCGACCTGGCGAGGATCGTCGACGGCTTCGCCACCCCGGGACTGCCCTACCTCTCCGCGTGGCGTCGACGCCTGGCGTGCGACCGCTGGGCCGCCCGGCTGGTGCGCGACGTGCGCGAGGGCCGGCGCACGCCGCCTGCTGACTCGGTGCTCGAGCGCGTGTCTCGCCAGCGAGGGACCGACGGTGAGCTGCTCGATGCCCACACGGCCGGCGTCGAGCTGCAGAACGTGCTGCGGCCCACCGTCGCGGTGGCGCGGTTCGCGGCCTTCGCGGCCCTGGCACTCGCCGACCAGCCGGAGTGGCGTGCCCGGGTGTCGGCCGAGGTGCGGGAGCGGGGCAGCGCTGTCGCCGGCCCGCTCGCGACCGCCTTCGCCCAGGAGGTACGCCGTCTCTACCCGTTCGTGCCCCTGCTCGCTGCCGTGGCCAGGCAGTCCACCTCCTTCGAGCAGTGCCCCATCCCGGCGGGACGGCGGGTGCTGCTCGACGTCATGGCGACCAACCACGACCCGCAGGAGTGGCCGAGCCCCAACACGTTCGACCCGGAGCGCTTCCTCGGCACCGGCGCGGAGTGGAGCCCGCCGTTCGTGCCGCAGGGCGGCGGCCGGCCCGAGACGGGGCACCGCTGCCCGGGCGAGCTGGTGACGGTCGGTCTGCTGGCCCTCACCATCGCGCGGCTGGCCGAGCTCGACGGCCGGCTCGACAGGAGCCAGGACGCCGGCTGGTCGTGGGGCCGGGTGCCGGCGCTGCCACGTTCGGGTGTCGTCATCACCCTGGACGACCCGGCCGCCTGAGCATCGAGAAAGCGATCCGCCCGCGGACGAATCGCTTTCTCGATGGTGGCCGCCTCGTGGGTTTGGGCATCAGCGCTGGGACCGCACGTGGTCGCTGTGCGTGACGCCTTCGGCCGCGCGGGCGCAGTGGGAGCAGCAGTACACCGCCTCGCCCACCTCCACGCCGTGACCCAGGATGCGGCACCCGCAGTTGCCGCACGCGGGTGCCCAGGCGCTGATCGCGCACTCGAGGCTGTCGTACGTCGCGGTGCGGTCGCCGCGGGTGATCGTGAAGGACCGGTCGTAGTCGTTGCCGCACATGTCGCACCTGGCCATAGGGCACCTCCGCTGCCTGCTCGACGATGAGTTCGCTTGTGCCGAGGGGATACCCGGCACGGGGCACGGGCAAACTCAGCCCTGTTTCGCGGTGGTGGCCAGCCCCTCCATGAAGTACCGCTGGCCGAAGGCGAACACGACGATCATGGGCAGCGTGGCCACGAGCGTCGCAGCCATGGCGATCTCTCAGTGGTACTCGCCTGACAGGGCGAAGCCGTCGATGACCTGCTTCAGCCCCCGGCATCGTGAAGTAGTCCTCGGTCTGCAGGTAGATGAGGGGCTTGAGCAGGTCGGACCAGCTCGCCTGCAGCTCGAAGATGAACACGATGACGAGGGCGGGGCGGCAGAGCGGCAGCGCGATCCGACGGAAGAGGCCGAAGTGGCTGCACCCGTCGATGCGCGCGGCCTCGAACAGCTCGCGGGGGATGCCGAGGAAGAACTGCCGCATGAGGAAGATGTAG
>JABFXB010000228.1 GCA_013361975.1 Dermatophilaceae bacterium | reverse complement strand
CTGGAGCGGCGGCTCTGCCAACGGGTCGACCACATCGTCGCGACGTGCACCGACGAGGTCGAGGAGCTGCGCGAGATGGGCCTGCGCCCGGGGCGGGCGACCGTCGTGCCGTGCGGCGTCGACACCGACCTGTTCCGGCCCCTCGAGACGGGCGGCAGGTCCGGCCGGCCCTCGCGCGGCGCCACCCGGCCGACACTGCTGTCCATCGGCCGGCTCGTGGAGCGCAAGGGTGTCGGCAACGTCATCGAGGCACTCGTCGAGCTGCCCGACGCGCACCTGGTGGTGGCCGGTGGCCCGACTCCCGAGCGCCTCGACGTCGACGAGGACGTACGCCGCCTGCGGGGGATCGCGCAGCGCGCGGGGGTGGCCGACCGGGTCACCTTCCTCGGCGGTGTGGGGCGCGACGAGGTGCCGCGGCTGATGAACGAGGCCGACGTCGTGGTCGCCGTGCCCTGGTACGAGCCGTTCGGCATCGTGCCGGTGGAGGCCATGGCCTGCGGGCGGCCGGTCGTCGGCTCGGCGGTCGGCGGCCTGCTCGACACCGTCCTCCCGGGCCTGACCGGTGAGCTCGTGCCGCCCCGTCGACCGGACGTCATCGCGTCCGCCCTGCGCACCCTGCTCGCAGACCCGGAGCGCCGAGCGGCATACGGCCGCA
Source organism: Dermatophilaceae bacterium (assembly GCA_013361975.1). GTDB lineage: Bacteria > Actinomycetota > Actinomycetes > Actinomycetales > Dermatophilaceae > Terrabacter. Next base: position 5,386 of record JABFXB010000228.1, on the reverse strand, counting down.
GCGGGCGCGACCGCGCCGTCGCGCTCTACCGCTGGGCGTGCGTGGCCGAGCGCACCGAGGACGTCTACGCCCGCGTCGTGGCGTCGGCATCGCGTGAGGCGGTGGCACCGTGAAGGCGGCCCCGGTGTCGGTGACACCCTGCGACCGCGACCACCTCGACGCGCTGGTCTCGGCCGCGCGCGACTTCGGGCCCGCCGTCGAGCTCGCCGACGCGTGGGGCTGCCGGCTCGCCACCGTCCTCGGCGCCGGCGGCCGCCTTCTCGCCGCCGGCAACGGCGGCAGTGCCGCACAGGCACAGCACCTGACCGCCGAGCTCGTCGGTCGCTACCGGCTCGACCGTCGACCCTTCTCGGCGATCTGTCTGAGTGCCGAGACCTCGAGCCTGACGGCCATCTGCAACGACTACCCGCCCGACGAGCTGTTCGCCCGCCAGGTCGAGGCGCACGGCCGCGAGGGAGACGTGCTGGTCGTGCTCTCCACGAGCGGCCGCAGCGCGAACGTCGTGGAGGCCGCCCGGCGCGGGCGCGACACCGGCCTCGTCGTCTGGGCGATGACCGGCCCGACTCCCAACCCGCTCTCCCGCGTGGCGCACGAGACCCTGGGGGTCGAGGCGGAGTACACGGCCACCGTGCAGGAGCTGCACCTCGTCGCCGTGCACGTGCTGTGCGCCGGTCTCGACCGTGCCCTGGGCGTGCATCCCGCGCGGACGACCGAGGACGTCCGACCGGTGCGGCGACCGTCGCCCAAGCCCGTGCGGAGGCCCGCATGAGCCGGCCGCTCGTGGTCGTCGGGGACGCCCTGCTGGACGTCGACGTCGACGGGCACGCCGGGCGCCTCTGCCCCGACGCGCCGGTGCCGGTCCTCGACGACCTCGTCGAGCGGGCCCGGCCCGGGGGCGCGGGACTCGCAGCAGCGCTCGCGCGTGACGACGGCGCGGACGTCGTGCTCGTGACCGCGCTCGGTGACGACGGTGCCGCCCGACGGCTGCGCGAGCTCCTCGACGGCGTCGAGGTGATCGGGCTCGCCGCCCAGGGGGACACCCCGGTCAAGCAGCGGATCCGCGCCGAGGGACAGTCGCTCGTCCGGCTCGACACCGGCGGCCCGGCGGGCGGTGTCGGCGCCGCACCCGCCCGTGCCCTCGAGGCCCTCCGCGGTGCAGGGAGCGTCCTCGTCGCCGACTACGGACGCGGCACCGTCGACGCGGACGGCATACGGGAGGTGCTCGGCGAGGTGGCCCCGCGCGTGCCGGTCACCTGGGACCCCCACCCCCGCGGCCCCGACCCCGTGCCCGGGGTCCGTCTCGTGACGCCGAACGAGTCGGAGTCCGTCGGCTTCGCGGCAAGGCTCGGGCTCACGCCCGACGACAGGAACCACTCGCTGCTGGCGGTGCGGCGCCGTGCCGAGGCGCTGGCGGGCGCCTGGCAGGCCGGGGCGGTCGCCGTCACGCTCAGCGCGCGGGGAGCGCTCCTCAGCTTCGGCGCGGGGGCGCCACTGCTCGTTCCGGCACCCGAGGTGCGCTGCGTCGACGCCTGCGGGGCCGGCGACCGCCTCGCCGTGTCAGCGGCGCTCGCGCTCGGGGCCGGTGCGGTCATCGCCGAGGCCCTCGAGGCGGGCGTGCGCGACGCGGCCCGGTTCGTCGCCGAGGGAGGACCCGCGGTCCTCGGCCGTCGCGTGCCTTCGCGCGCCTGGGCGTCCGTGGGGACGCGGGCCGACGACGGCCCCTTCGATGACGCCGGCACGTGCGTCGTCGCCACCGGCGGTTGCTTCGACCTGCTGCACGCCGGGCACGTCGCGACGCTGCGCGCCGCGCGTGCCCTCGGCGACCGCCTCGTCGTGTGCCTCAACTCCGACACCTCGGTGCGGCGGCTCAAGGGGGACGGCCGGCCGATCGTCCCCCAGGGCGACCGCGCCCGGCTGCTGCTCGCCCTCGAGTGCGTCGACGAGGTCGTGGTCTTCGACGAGGACACGCCGGTCGACGTGCTACGCCGCGTGCGACCCGACATCTGGACCAAGGGCGGTGACTACGCGGGCGCCGAGGTGCCCGAGCTCGCCGTCCTCGAGGAGTGGGGCGGCCAGGCCGTCGTGCTGCCGTACGTCGAGGGCCGGTCGACGACCGCGCTCGTCGAGGCCGCCGCCACCTTCGGAATCCGTAGCACCGACGAGGCGGGCGAGTCCGCCCGTGACGAGAGGAACGATGCATGACGACGTCGACACTTGGAACCGTGCTCGTGACGGGCGGCGCCTCCGGCCTCGGGGCCGCCGTCGCGCGAGCCGTGGCGCAGGAGGGCGGTCGGCCTCTGGTCCTCGACCGGCAGGTGCCCGACCCGACCGTCGTCGAGGTGCCCGAGGGCGACCGTGCGCTCGCCGACCTCGCCGACCCGCGGGCCGCGGAGGCTGCAGTGCGTGCCCTGGTCGCCGGCGCGGGGGGCGTCGACGCCGTCGTCACGTGCGCCGGCACCGACGCGTGCGGGCGGTTCGACGAGATCGAGGCGACCGACTGGGAGCGGGTCATCCACGTCAACCTCATCGGCACGGCAGCCGTCGTCCGCGCCGCGCTGCCGTCGCTGCTCGAACGCGGTGGACGTGTCGTGACGGTGGCCTCCACGCTCGGGCTTCGGGTGCTGAGTGACGCCACGGCCTACTGCGCCTCGAAGTTCGGGGTCATCGGCTTCTCCCGCGCGCTCGCCGTCGAGACGCAGGGCCGACTGGGCGTCACCACCCTGGTGCCCGGCGGCATGCAGACGGCCTTCTTCGACGGGCGCCCCGACCAGTACCGGCCGGGACCCGACGCGAAGCTCAACCGACCCGAGGACGTCGCTGCCACAGTGCTTTTCGCCCTCCGCCAACCGCCGGGCTGCGAAGTCCGGGAGCTCGTCGTCACCCCGTCGGTGGAGGGCTCCTGGCCGTGACCCGGCGGGCCCTCGTGCTGCGCGCGCTCGGGCTCGGCGACCTGCTCACCGCCGTCCCGGCGTTGCGCGCTCTCCGGCAGGGACTGGCCGCGTACGAGATCGTTCTCGCCGCGGACAAGGGCATCGGTGAGCTGCTCAGGCTGGAGGGGCTCGTCGACCGCGTGCTGCCCGCACGTGGTCTGACGCCGCTCGAGTGGGGCGGACGGCCCCCCGACGTGGCCGTCAACCTGCACGGCAGGGGCCCGGAGAGCCATCGCGTGCTGCAGGCGCTGGAGCCCTACCGGCTGGTCGGGTTCCGATGCCCCGAGGTGGGATCCGACGGACCCGAGTGGCGGCCGGGGGAGCACGAGGTGCACCGATGGTGCCGCCTCGTCCGGTGCGCCGGCTGGCCCGCCGACCCGACGCGGCTGCACCTGACGGCTCAGGCCGCCGTGCCGAGCCCGGCTCCGGGTGCCGTCGTGGTGCACCCCGGGGCCGCGTACGCCGCACGACGGTGGCCGGCCGAACGCTTCGCCGCGGTTGCTGCCGCCGTCGCTGAGGACGGCCACCAGGTGGTTGTCACGGGGTCGCCCGACGAGCGGCGCCTCGCCCGCCACGTCGCGCGGACCGCCGGGCTTCCATCGGCTGCCGTGCTCGCCGGGCGCACCGACGTACGGGGTCTGTCGGCGCTGGTCGCAGAGGCCGGGGTCGTCGTGTGCGGCGACACCGGCGTCGCCCACCTCGCGACGGCCCACCGCACGCCCTCGGTGGTGCTCTTCGGGCCGGTGCCGCCGACCGAGTGGGGGCCCACGGCGGCGGGTCCGCACACCGTGCTCTGGCACGGTCAGGAGCGCGCCGCCGTGGGCGGGCGTGGCGACCCCTTCGGACGGGACCTCGACCCGGCGCTCGCGGCCGTGACGGTGGAGGAGGTCGTTGACGCCGTGCGGGATCGGCTGCGGCACAGACCATCCCACATGCGGCGCCGCGGGAGTCAGGCCCCGAGCGCCGACTCGTCCGACGTCAGCGCCGTGCGCTGACGGCTGCCGGCTCCTCGCGTCGACGGCTCCGCGAGCTGCTGGTCGAACCACTCGAGCGTCCGGAGCAGGCCCTCCTCCACGCCCACGGATGGCGCCCAGCCCAGCAGCTGCTGGGCCCGTGAGGTGTCGGGCCGCCGCACCTTCGGGTCGTCCTCGGGCAGGTCCACGAACCTGATGCGCGAGCGCGACCCGGCCAGCCGGCGGATCGTCTCAGCGAGCTCTAGCACGCTGACCTCGTCCTGACCGCCGAGGTTCACCGGGCCGGCACACGAGCTGGCCGCGAGGGCGCGCAGGCCCGCCGTCGTGTCGGTGACGAAGCACAGCGAGCGCGTCTGGCTGCCGTCGCCGGCCACCGTGAGCGGCTCGCCCCGCAGCGCCTGCGTCATGAACGCCGGGATCATCCGACCGTCGTCGGCGCGCATGCCGGGCCCGTACGTGTTGAAGATGCGGGCGATGCCCGTGTCGACCGAACGGCTCGAGCGGTAGGCCGTGGTCAGGGCCTCCGCGAAGCGCTTCGACTCGTCGTAGACGCTGCGCGGCCCCACGGGGTTGACGTTGCCCCAGTAGTGCTCGGGCTGCGGGTGCACCAGCGGGTCGCCGTACACCTCGGAGGTCGACGCGAGGACGAAGCGTGCGCCGTTGAGCTGGGCGAGGTCGAGGGCGTGCATCGTGCCCTGGCTGCCCACGAGCATCGTCTCGACCGGAAGTGCCGCATAGTCCACCGGTGACGCCGGTGACGCGAGGTGCATGACGAGGTCGACGGCCCCCTCGACCAGGAACGGCCTGGCGACATCCGCCTCCAGGAAGCTGAAGTTCGGGTGGCACGAGAGCCTGTCCACGGCGGCGCGAGTGCCGGTCACGAGGTTGTCGACCACGAGGACGTGCCAGCCGTCGTCGAGCAGCTGCCGACACAGCCACGTACCGACGAACCCCGCGCCGCCGGTCACCACCGCTCTGCGAGACATCCGGTTCGTAGGCTCCACGGCACACGCCTACCCCCTGCTCGCCCTCGAAAACGAGCTGGCGCGGCTCTCATCCACTTCTCGGCCTTCGGAACGACTAGCATTCGAGAACTGGGCACGAGGCGCGACGCGCCTCGGAACGGGCCTTTCAAGCACGAGAGGACCCGGGACCCTCGGAGGTACCCCCCCATGGACGCGCTCAAGGCAGCGACCACGACCAGTGGGTCCATCACGCGGCCGTACGGCACGCGGACCCTCGACGACACCCTGACGGAGGTGCTGACCGCCGCCACCCGTTCGGTCCCGCTCCTCGAGCACGCCGGGGCTCTCGTCGGTCGGGCCCCGGACTTCCTGTGCACCGCCACGTCGGACTCCGGCATCGCCGAGGTCCACGCAAGGCAGGCGCCCTTCGGGGAGGGACCGTGCATCGAGGCCATGACCACGGGCCTGACCGTGGTCAGCGACTCGCTGTGCGGCGAGGCGCGGTGGCCGCGCTGGT
>JABFXB010000162.1 GCA_013361975.1 Dermatophilaceae bacterium | reverse complement strand
CACCGTGTCCGCCGGTGCAGCTGACCGCTCCGGTGCAGCGGCTCCCGGTGCCGTCGCCACGGCCGAGGCGCCCGGCGCGCGCACCCTGAACCTCGTCGGCGTCACCTCGTGCCCGACCGGCATCGCCCACACCTACATGGCCGCCGAGGGCCTCGAGAACGCCGCGAAGGCCGCCGGGCACACGATGCTCGTCGAGACCCAGGGCTCCGCCGGCTCCAAGCCGCTCAGCGCGGCCCAGATCGCCGCCGCCGACGCCGTGATCTTCGCCCACGACCTGCCCGTCAAGGACGCCGGCCGCTTCGCCGGCAAGCCCCTCGTCGACGTCGGCGTCAAGAAGGGCATCTCCGACGGCCCGGCGCTCGTGCTCCAGGCCGAGCGGCTCGTCGCCGAGTGGGACGCCGACCCGAGCAAGCGCGAGGCCGCGGCCCGCGCAGCCGCTGCGGCCGGCCCCTCGGGCGGCCTCACCTCGAAGGTCGAGGAGGGCGCCAGCACGGCCACCAAGGTGCGCCAGTGGCTGATGACCGGTGTCTCCTACATGATCCCGTTCGTCGCCGCGGGCGGCATCCTCATCGCCCTGTCGTTCATGCTCGCCCAGGTGGCCATGGGCCAGGACGGCGCGATCCAGATCGTGAAGTACAACCTGACCCCCGGTGACCCGCTCAACGTCGCGGAGCACTTCGACCTGTTCAGCCTCACCTCGTGGGCCGCGCTCCTCTTCGTCATCGGCGGCGCAGCGTTCGGCTTCCTCGTGCCGATCCTCTCCGGCTTCATCGCCTTCGCGATCGCCGACCGCCCGGGCCTGGTCCCCGGCATCGTCGGCGGTGCGGTGGCGGGGACCATGCACGCCGGCTTCCTCGGCGGCCTCGTCACCGGCCTGCTCGGCGGCTTCGTCGCCCGCTGGGTGTCGGGCTGGAACGTCGCCAAGGGCGTACGCGGTGTCATGCCCGTCGTCGTGATCCCACTCGTGAGCTCGCTCATCACGATCGGCCTGTTCATCACGGTGCTCGGCCGCCCCATCAAGGGCATCACCGACGGTCTCAACACCTGGCTGACGGGCATGACCGGCGCGAGCTCGATCATCCTCGGCATCATCCTCGGCGCGATGATGGGCTTCGACCTCGGTGGCCCGGTCAACAAGGTCGCGTACGCGTTCGCCACCACCGGTCTCGCCGCCGCGGGTGCGTCCACCAACGCCCCGCAGCTGAAGATCATGGCTGCCGTCATGGCCGCCGGCATGGTCGCCCCGCTCGCGATGGCGCTCGCCACGACCGTGCGCCCGCACCTCTTCTCCGAGCCCGAGCGTGAGAACGGCAAGGCGGCCTGGCTGCTCGGCTTCTCGTTCATCTCCGAGGGCGCGATCCCGTTCGCCGCGGCCGACCCGGTGCGCATCATCGCCAGCTCGGTCGTCGGCTCGGCCGTCACCGGGGCGCTCGCGATGGTCTTCGGCACGACCCTGCGAGCCCCGCACGGAGGCATCTGGGTGCTGCCGCTCATCGGCAACTTCCTGCTCTTCGTGGTCGCGCTCGCGGTCGGTGTGCTGGTCATGACCGGCATCGTCGTCACCCTGAAGTCGCGGGAGACGAACCTCGCCGAGATCGACGCGACCGCTACGGTCTGAGGTAGGACACGGACGTGACCCAGGTCACTCGCTGGCCCGGGTCACGTCCGCACCTTCAGCGACCTTTCAACCCACGCTTGTCCACCCGCTCGTCACCCAGCCTGTCATCCAAGAAGGAGCACGCCACATGGCAACCCGCACCGTCACCATCGCCTCCTCGGTGGGCCTGCACGCCCGTCCGGCCGCCCTCTTCGTCGAGGCCGCGAGCAACTCCGGGCTCGACGTCGAGATCGCCAAGCCGGGCGAGGACCCCGTCGACGCGACGAGCATCCTCGGCGTCATGGCCCTGGGCGCCAAGCACGGCGAGGAGGTCGTCCTGACGGCCGAGGGCGACGGCGCCGACGAGACACTCGACTCGCTCGTCGAGCTGCTCTCCCGCGACCTCGACGCGGAGTGACGAAGGAGGCCCGGGATGACTGAACAGGCCGAGACGACAACCAAGCCCGAGACGACAACCAAGCCCGAGACGACAACCAAGCCCGAGACCAGGCAGGGCATCGGCGTCAGCCCGGGCACGGCATACGGCCCGGTGGTGCAGGTCGCGCCACCGGTCCGGCCGCCGGCGCACGAGCCGGCCGTCGACGACGAGGAGGCGGCGCTCGCCGACGTCAAGGCGGCGTTCGAGTCGGTCGCGGTGTCGCTCGAGCAGCGCGCCACCCGGGTCGAGGACACGGCCCAGCAGATCCTCAAGGCGACGGCCCTCATCGCCCGCGACAAGGGCCTCGTCAAGGCGGCAAGCAAGGAGCTGGCCGCCGGTCACGGCCGCGCCAACTCCATCGCCAACGCCGTCGAGACGTATGCCGCCCAGTTCGAGGCGCTCGGCGGCTACTTCGCCGAGCGGGTGGCCGACCTGCGCGACGTCGGGTCCCGCGCTGTCGCCGCGGTGCTCGGCGTCGCGGCACCGGGCGTGCCGGCGTTCTCCGAGCCGAGCGTCATCGTCGCCGAGGACCTCGCGCCCGCCGAGACGGCGACGCTCGACCGGTCACTCGTCGTCGGCATCATCACCGAGGCCGGTGGCCGCACGAGCCACACCGCGATCCTCGCCGCCCAGATGGGCATCCCCGCGGTCGTCCAGCTGCCGCATGCCACCCAGATCCCCGCGGGCACGCCGATCGCCCTCGACGGCGACTCCGGCGAGGTCACCATCGCCCCCGACATGTCGCTCGTGACCGCCCAGCGCGAACGGGCGGCCCGCCGCAAGGAGGCGCTCGCCCACCTCTCCGGGCCGGGACGCACCTCCGACGGCGCCGAGATCGCGTTGCTCGCCAACATCGGCGGTGTCGACGACGCCGTCGCGGCCGGGGCCCAGGACCTCGAGGGCGTCGGCCTCTTCCGCACGGAGTTCGTCTACCTCTCGGCGACCAGGGCCCCGACCGTCGAGGAGCAGGCCGAGATCTACCGCGGCGTCTTCGCGCCGTTCGAGGGCCGCCGCGTCGTCGTGCGCACGCTCGACGCCGGCGCCGACAAGCCGCTGAAGTTCGCCGACCTCGGTCCCGAGGAGAACCCGGCCCTGGGCCGTCGAGGCCTTCGCCTGTCGGCCGAGCGGCCCGACCTGCTCGACGCGCAGCTCGAGGCGCTCGCCGTCGCCGCCCGCGAGACCGGGGCCGACGTACGCGTCATGGCGCCGATGGTCGCGACGGCCGAGGAGGCGGCGTGGTTCGCCCGCCGCGTCCGCGAGAACGGCCTGCCCAAGGCCGGCGTCATGATCGAGGTGCCCGGGGCCGCGCTGCGTGCCAGGGACGTGCTCGGCGAGGTCGACTTCGGCTCGCTCGGCACCAACGACCTCGCGCAGTACACGATGGCCGCCGACCGCATGCAGGGCGCGCTCTCCGACCTGCTCGACCCGTGGCAGCCGGCCGTGCTCGACGTCGTCGGCGTGGCCTGCGAGGGCGCCGCCAAGGTCGACCGCCCGATCGGCGTGTGCGGCGAGTCGGCGGGCGACCCGCTGCTCGCCCTCGTGCTCGTCGGCCTCGGCGTCACCTCGCTGTCGATGGCCCCGAGCAAGGTGCCGGTCGTGCGTCTCGCGCTGTCGCAGCACTCCGTCGCGGAGTGCCAGGCGCTCGCCACGGCCGCCCGCGGCTCGCGTACGGCGGTCGACGCCCTGCACGCGGTGCGCGACGGCGCCCGGAGCGAGCTCACCGACCTGCTGTAGGGCTGGTTGTACGGGCTGGTTGTACGGGCTGGCTGTAGGGCCAGCCACTGTCCCGGCCACTGTCCCGGCCCCTGTCCCGGTGCTAGGCCCGAGGGCGGGTGGGTAGGGGCACCCTGTCCCAACCTGGAGGTGACCCATGGATCTCACCCTGTTCCACGACCTCGCCGAGGTGACCGGACCCTTCGCGAGCGTCACCGTCGACCTGACCCACACCGACCCGGCCACGGCCGACGACCTCGATGCCCGCTGGCGTGACCTGCAGTCGCAGCTGACCGGAGCCGGCGCGCCGCCGGCGACGGTCGACGCGATGCGGGACGCGGCGGTGGCCCCGACCGGCAAGGGTGGCGAGCGCGGACGGCTCGTCGTCGCCGACACGGACGGCGTGCTCGCGGTGCACGACCTGCCCCGCCGCCCGGCGCAGGAGGTGTCGTGGGGGCCGATCCCCTCGCTGCTGCCTGCCGTGCGCGCCCTCGCCGCCACGGTGCCGCACGTCGTCGTCCGGGTCGACCACACCGGCGCCGACATCGTGGTGAGCGGCGGCGTGGGCGGCGACGAGGAGTCGCTCGAGGTGCAGGGCGACCACGACGAGCTGCACCAGGTGCCGACCGGCGGCTGGGCGCAGCGGCGCTACCAGGCCCGGGTCGAGGACTCGTGGGAGCACAACGCCGCGACCGTGGCGCACCGGCTCGACCGCATCGTCACCGCCCACCGGCCCCAGGTCGTCATCCTCATGGGTGACGAGCGCGCGATGGCCTTCCTCGAGCAGCACGCCGGCGAGGAGCTGCGGTCGCGGCTCGTCCGGACCAGCACCGGGGGACGCGCTGCAGGCACGTCGGAGGGGGCCGAGCACCAGGTCACCGAGTCGGTGCTCGCCGCCACCAGGGCCGAGACCGAGGCCGGGCTGGTCGGGCGCTTCGAGGAGCAGACCGGTCGCGCCGAGGCCGCGGCCGAGGGCATCGACGCGGTCGTCGAGGTGCTCCAGCGCGCCCAGGTCGAGGAGCTGCTCCTCGTCGAGGGGCGTGAGCACGACTCGACGCTCTGGGTCGGCCCCGGCCGGCTGCAGCTGGGCGTCTCGCGCGACGACGCCGTCATGACCGGCGCGGAGGACCCTGTCCAGGTCCCGGCGGACGCCGCGCTCGTCTGGGCGGCGGTGTGCTCGCGGGCAGGCGTCACGCTCGTCGACCGCGGTCAGGTGGACCCGGCCGACGGCGTCGGTGCCCTGCTCCGGTGGAGCGACGAGTCGACCCCGCGCTCACGGGTGCCGAGCATGCCCGGTCACGGCGGAACCTGAGCGCACACGTTGCCGGGCGGCATCCGGCCAGTCAGGTGCCGGCGGAGAGCACGTCGGCGAGGTCGTAGCTGACCGGCTCGTCGAGCTGTTCGAAGGTGCACGACTCCGGGGTGCGGTCGTCGCGCCACCGCACGAACTGCGCCGTGTGCCGGAAGCGGGTGCCCTCCATGTGGTCGTAGCGCACCTCGACGACCCGCTCGGGCCGCAGCGGCACGAAGGAGAGGTCCTTCTGGTTGTTCCAGCGGGAGTACTCCGACGACCGCGGGTTGCGAACCCCGTCCTGTGGCTGGGCCCAGTTCCACGGGTGCTCGTCCCACTCGGCGACGAGCGGCTGCAGCTCCTCGAAGAGCTCCTTGCGGCGGGCCATCGGGAACGCGCCGATGACGCCGACCGACGCGAGCTGGCCGTCGCCGTCGTAGAGCCCGAGCAGCAGGGAGCCGATCGCGTCGGGCCCGCTCTTGTGCACGCGGTAGCCGGCGACGACGCAGTCGGCGGTGCGCTCGTGCTTGAGCTTGAACATCAGCCGCTTGTCGGGCTCGTAGAGCACATCGACGGGCTTGGCGATGACGCCGTCGAGCCCCGCGCCCTCGAACTGGGTGAACCAGCCCTTCGCCTCGTCCTGGTCGGCGGTCGCCGCCGTGAGGTGGATCGGGGCGCTCGCCCCGGCCAGGGCCTTCTCCAGCGCGGCCCGGCGCTCCGCGAAGGGCTTGTCCATGTAGGAGACCCCGTCGAGCGAGAGCAGGTCGAAGGCGACGAACGACGCGGGCGTCTCGGCGGCGAGCTTCTTGACCCTCGAGGCGGCCGGGTGGATGCGCTGCTGGAGCAGGTCGAAGTCGAGCCGGTCGCCGGACTCCGGTGACACCAGGACGATCTCGCCGTCGATGACCGCCTTCTCGGGGAAGTTCGCGAGCACGGCCTCGACGACCTCGGGGAAGTAGCGGGTCATCGGCTTCTCGTTGCGCGACCCGATCTCGACGAGGTCGCCCGA
>JABFXB010000330.1 GCA_013361975.1 Dermatophilaceae bacterium | reverse complement strand
GCGCCGAGCACGACGACGAGCAGCGGGAACAGCGGGATCAGATAGCGGAAGATGCTCGTGAACGGGTCGAGCGTGGCGACGAGGTAGAAGGTGTAGCCGAGCGTCCAGGTGCGCAGGTCGGCGCCGAGGTTGCGGGCCCACGGGCCGACGACCATGAGCAGGATGACGATCGGCCCGCCGACGAGCCACGGCCCCCAGGTGGGGTCGTCCAGCCGGTCGACCCATGGCACGAACAGCTGCACGGTGTCGTAGCTGCGCCACGCGGCCATGGTGTCGGTGTAGGCCGAGCGCGACCCGGTGCGCCACCACGCGATGGCGGGCCACAGCAGCCCGGCGACGCCGCAGCCGACCAGCGAGGCGACCATGGACGCGTACGTGCCGGTCGAGATCGGCCGCTCACGCCGCCTGCGCCAGCGCAGCACGACGACGACGAGCGTCACGAGCCCCAGCGGCGCCGCGATCGGTCGCGCCAGGCCGGTCAGCAGTGCCACCGCCGCCGCGACCAGCCACCTCTCCCGCGACAGCGCGTAGAGGTAGCCGACGAGCAGCAGCATCGCCAGTGACTCGGTGTACGCGAGCTGCAGCGTGACCGAGGCCGGAAAGCTCGCCCACAGGGCGACGACGAGGTATGCCGCCGGGTCGCCGATGCGCTCGCGGAGCAGCAGCCCCATGAGCACGGCCGCGCCGACACCGCACAGCAGCGCGATGGTGGAGGCGACGGTCGGGAAGCCGAGCCCGGTGACCGTCATGCCGAGGCGCGACAGCAGCGGGAAGAGCGGGTAGAACGCCCACGGGTTCTGCCCGACCCTGCCGGCATCGCCGATGGGCAGCACGTCGGGGTAGCCGGTGTGGGCGATGGTGCCGTACCACTCGCCGTCCCACAGCGCGGTGAACGAGAAGTAGGTGACCGGCACGCCCTCGCCGCCGGTCATGCTGCTCGGCACCTGGCGCGGCAGCACGACGAGCAGGATCGTCGTCGACACGACCCGGGCGAGGGCGTACGCGGCGAGCACCCAGGCGACGAAGACGCGCCGTGAGCTCGGGGGACGCAGCGGACGTACGTCGCTCATGAGGTGTGTTCGTGCCCGCCCGTCGGTGCGGACGTCGCGCGCGCGCCGCCATCGTCGACGACCGGTGTCTCGTGCGTGCCGGCCGGGTCGCGGTCGCGGGCGGCGGCCGGCTCGTGCTGCGGCGCCGCTACGGAGGCCTGATCCGGCTCGTGCTGCGGCGCTGCTTCGGTGACCGCCTCGGCGGCCGCGGCGTCGGTGTCACCGGCGAGCGGCGCGCCCCGCAGCACCGCGATCTCCTCGTCCTTCTCGCGCAGCTCGCGACGCAGCCGGTCGACCACGCCGTCGACCTGGCTCATCCGGTAGCCGCGCATCCCGACATCGAAGACGAGGTCGTCGAAGTCGGAGTCGGCGATCGGCTCGTCGGGCAGCGGCTCGTGGCTCAGGCTCGAGCTCGCACGCCCCAGGCCACCACCGGCAAGCCCGAGCAGGAGGGCGACGACGAGACACAGGACGACGATCCCGACGAGGAGGATGAACCACTTCACGTGCGCGGCTCCTCGTAGGTGCGGATCAGCTTGACGGCCTCGTGCGGGTCGTCGGTGACGACGAGACGGTCGAGGTCGGCGGGGCTGATCATGTGGTGGTCGAGCACCGTGTCTCGCAGCCAGTCGAGCAGACCCTGCCAGTAGGCGGAGCCCATGAGCACGACGGGGAACTCGGTCACCTTCTGCGTCTGGGCAAGGGTCAGCGCCTCGAAGAGCTCGTCGAGCGTGCCGAACCCGCCGGGCAGCACGATGAACCCGCGGGAGTACTTGAGGAACATGACCTTGCGGGCGAAGAAGTAGCGGAAGTTGATTCCGAGGTCGACGTACTCGTTGAGGCCGGTCTCGAAGGGCAGCTCGATGCCGAGCCCGACCGAGGTGCCCCTCGCCTCGAACGCCCCGCGGTTGGCCGCCTCCATCGCGCCGGGGCCGCCGCCCGTGATGACGGCGTAGCCCTCCTCGACGAGCAGCCTGCCGACCTCCACGCCCATGGCGTATGCCGGGTCGTCGGGTCGGGTGCGGGCAGACCCGAACACGGCGACCGCCGGTCCGAGCTCCGACAGGGCACCGAAGCCCTCGACGAACTCCGACTGGATGCGCATGACGCGCCACGGGTCGGCGTGCAGCCAGTCGGTGCGCTGGTGGGCCTCGAGCAGGCGCTGGTCGGTGGTGGTGCGGGGCACCTTGTGACGCCGCAGGGTCACCGGGCCGGTCTGGCGGCGGTCCTCTCGCGGCTCCGCGGGGAGGCGGGGGTCGGGCTGTTCGTCGGTCACACCGACAACCCTATGCGGCGCGCCTATGCGAGCCAGCGCAGCAGGGCGGCCTCGGCGTCGACGTACTGTGCGACCGGGCAGCGCTCGTCGTCCATGTGGGCGAGGTTGGGGTCGCCGGGCCCGTAGTTGACGGCCGGGATGCCCAGCACCGAGAAGCGGGCGACGTCCGTCCAGCCCTCCTTGGCGTTGACCTGCACGCCGAGCGCCTCGATGAAGGCCCTGGCCGCCGGCAGCAGCAGGCCGGGACGGGCGCCGTCGGCGGCATCGGTCAGCTCGACCTCGAAGCCGTCGAACACCTGGCGCACGTGGGCGAGCGCCGCCTGGGTGTCCTTGTCGGGCGCGTAGCGGTAGTTGACCGTGACGACGCACCGGTCGGGGATGACGTTGCCCGCGATGCCGCCGGAGATGCCCACGGCCTGGAGGGCCTCGTGGTAGTCGAGCCCGTCGACCGTGATCGTCTCGGCCTCGTAGGCGGACAGCCGCGCCAGGACGGGCGCGGCGTCGTGGATCGCGTTGTGCCCCTTCCACGGGCGGGCCGAGTGCGCGGCGATGCCCTTGGTGGTGATCTCGACCCGCAGCGTGCCCTTGCAGCCACCCTCGATGGCACCGTTGGTCGGTTCGAGCAGCACGGCGAAGTCACCCGCGAGCAGGCCGGGCGAGTTCTCGGCGAGCCGGGCGAGGCCGTTGTACTTCCCGTCGATCTCCTCGCACTCGTAGAAGAGGAAGGTGAGGTCGCGCGACGGCTCGGTGACCTCCGAGGCGATGCGCAGCATGACGGCGACGCCGCCCTTCATGTCGACCGTGCCGCGGCCCCAGAGCACGTCGTCGACCTGGCGGGTGGGCAGGTTGGGCACGTCGGTCAGCGGCACCGTGTCGATGTGGCCGGCGAGCACGACGCGCTCGTCGCGGCCCAGAGACGTGCGGGCGACGACCGTGTTGCCGTCGCGGGTCACCTCGAGGTGCGCCAGCGGGCGCAGCGCGGCCTCGATGGCGTCGGCGAGCGCCTCCTCGTCCTGGCTGACCGACTCGATGTCGCAGACCGCCGCGGTGAGGGACGTGACGTCGTCGGCGAGGTCGAGGACGGGTCCGATCGCGGAGGTCCGGTCGGCGGGCAGCGGTGTCGACGGCATACGTGGAAGGCTAGTCGCCCTCCGCTGGGGCGGGGTGTCCGAGTCCGCTCCGCGGGTGCCTGTGCCGATGCGGGGCGCTGCCCCATATCCTTGCCGCCATGTCGGAGCGCAGCGCATGGGGTCACGGACTGACGACGATCACGGACGACGGGCAGGTGCTCGACACCTGGTTCCCGCAGCCGGCGCTGGGCGCGGCGCCCGCCGCCGCCGTGGCACCCGAGGGGCTCGAGGCCCTGGTGGGCACCGACGAGGCCCGTCGGGTGCGCACCGAGGTGCGCCTCGTCGAGATCGACCTCGACGCGGCCCCCGCAGACGCGCCCGACGCGTACCTTCGCCTGCACCTGCTCTCGCACTGCCTCGTCGCCCCCAACACGATCAACCTCGACGGCGTCTTCGGCGCGCTGCCGAACATCGCGTGGACGAGCGCCGGCGCGTGCGCGGTCGAGGGGTTCGAGCAGACCCGCCTGCGCCTGCGCGCCCGTGGCCAGCACGTCGCGGTCTACGGCGTGGACAAGTTCCCGCGCATGACCGACTTCGTCGTTCCGCAGGGCGTGCGCATCGCCGACACCGACCGCGTGCGCCTCGGAGCGCATCTCTCCCCCGGCACCACCGTCATGCACGAGGGCTTCTGCAACTTCAACGCCGGCACGCTCGGCGCCTCGATGGTCGAGGGCCGCATCGTGCAGGGCGTCGTCGTGGGCGACGGCTCCGACATCGGCGCCGGGGCCTCGATCATGGGCACGCTCTCGGGCGGCGGCACGGAACGCGTGAGCATCGGTGAGCGTTGTCTGGTCGGAGCCAACGGAGGCATCGGCATCGCGCTCGGCGACGACTGCGTCGTCGAGGCCGGGCTCTACGTCACGGCGGGGACGAAGGTGACGCTTCCCGACGGGTCCGTGGTCAAGGCCAAGGAGCTGTCGGGGTCGAGCAACATCCTCTTCATCCGCAACAGCGTCAGCGGTGCCGTCGAGGCCCGTGACCGCAAGGGGACGGGCATCACCCTGAACGCTGCGCTGCACGCCAACGACTGAACCGGACCCGACCGACCCACCTTCGACCGGTTCAGCACAGAGCCGGACCACCTGAGGACCCATGCCGACGACCCGACCGGGCCCCACCCTCGCCGAATCCCGTGACCGCCGGGTGCCGCGGGGGCGCGCCCCCACGCGGCGCCGACGCTGGCTGACCCTGCTCGTCGTGCTCGCCCTCGTGGGCGCCGCCGGCTGGTTCGGTGCGCGCTTCCTCATCTCCAGCGTCGTCAACCCGCAGTGCACCATCAAGGCGTCCGGCATCACCGAGACCTTCGACCCCGACCAGACGGCCAACGCCGCGCTCATCGCGGCGCTGTCGGTCAAGCGCGACATGCCGCCACGCGCCGCGACCATTGCGCTGACGACCGCTTTCCAGGAGTCCAAGATCCGCAACCTGCGCTTCGGCGACCGCGACTCGCTCGGCCTCTTCCAGCAGCGGCCGAGCCAGGGGTGGGGCACCGAGGAGCAGATCCTCGACCCCGTCCACGCGACCAACCGCTTCTACGACGCCCTCGAGAAGTTCAAGGGCTACGAGACGGCCGACATCACGAAGATCGCGCAGCGCGTGCAGAAGAGCGGCTTCCCCGAGGCCTACCGCGACCACGAGGGCCAGGGCCGCGTGCTCGCCTCGACCCTGACCGGGCACTCCCCCGCCGGGCTCACCTGCCGCCTCGACGCGGTCAAGCAGTCGGTCTCGCCCTCGCGGGTGACCGGCGACCTGTCGCGGCAGATGGGCGTCACCTCGGCACGCACCGGCGAGGGCACCGTCACCGTGTCGGCCGGCGACGCGACGACCGCCTGGGCGGTCGCGCACTGGTCGGTCGCCCGCGCCGAGATGTACGGCATCACGTCGGTCTCGATCGGCGAGCGCACGTGGGACCGCGGCCACGGCGACGAGGGCTGGTCGACCGGCCCCGCCGGGACGACGGTCACCGTCAAGCTCGGCTGACGGCATACGCCCTCGGGGCGGCGTCAGCCGGTGACCCTGTCGAGGTGCTGGAGCAGGTCGTGCGCGGCCAGCTCGACGTCCTTGTGCCGCCACTCCGACGCGCGGTAGACGCAGGCGATGAGCGCCGTGCGGTGCACCCGTCGCAGGTCGCCGTAGACGAACGCGTAGCGCGCCTTCGTCTCGTCGTTCGCCCCCTCGGTGAGGCCGAGGTGCCACGCGGCATACTCGTCCCACGAGTGCTTCTCGAGGTACGCGTTCTGCGCCTCCGCGCCCGGCTGCACCTGCCCCCAGTCGCTGTCGAGGACGTACTGCCGCGCGTCGATGAGCTCGCGGCAGCGGGCGACGGCCGCATCGTTGACGAGGTACGTGGCCATCCACCCATCATGCCGATGCCCCCGTCCCTTGCGGGGCGGGGGCATCGGTTCCATCTCGTCGAGCGCGAGAACGCTCAGGCGGGGTAGCTGCGCTCGGCCTCGCCCGTGTAGATCTGGCGCGGGCGGCCGATCTTCGTCTCGGGGTCGTTCATCATCTCGCGCCACTGGGCGATCCAGCCCGGGAGTCGGCCGATGGCGAAGAGCACGGTGAACATCTTCGACTCGAAGCCCATGGCCTTGTAGATGAGGCCGGTGTAGAAGTCGACGTTCGGGTAGAGCTTGCGCTCGACGAAG
>JABFXB010000178.1 GCA_013361975.1 Dermatophilaceae bacterium | reverse complement strand
CGCAGGATCTCGACGGCCTCCCTGGTGCGCGGGCCCGAGTAGCTCGAGATGCCGGCATACAGGGCCCGGCCCGAGCGCACGGCGGTGTCGAGGGCGCCCATCGTCTCCTCGAGGGGCGTCGTCTCGTCGAAGCGGTGCGAGTAGAAGATGTCGACGTAGTCGAGTCCCATCCGCTCGAGGGACTGGTCGAGCGAGGCGAGCAGGTACTTGCGGCTGCCGCCGCCCTGGCCGTACGGCCCCGGCCACATGTCGTAGCCGGCCTTGCTGCTGATGATCAGCTCGTCGCGGTAGCGCTTGAAGTCCTGCCGGTAGATCGTGCCGAAGTTGCGCTCGGCCGAGCCGTAGGGTGGCCCGTAGTTGTTCGCCAGGTCGAAGTGCGTCACGCCGAGGTCGAAGGCCCGGCGCAGCGTCGCCCGCTGGCGGTCGAGCGGCACGTCGTCGCCGAAGTTGTGCCACAGGCCGAGCGAGACCGCCGGCAGGTCGAGGCCCGAGCGGCCCGTGCGGCGGTAGGTCATCGAGTCGTAGCGGCTGCGGAGCGCCTGGTAGTCGTCGGCGTGGAGAGTCATGGACGACAGTCTGGCGTATGCCGTCGGGTTCCTCAGCGGCGTCCGGGCGACGGGTTCGTCCGGTGCCCTTGTGCAGCAGTCGACTCCGAGCGAGACTCACCCGTGGGGAAGTCAACTGCAGTGCGGCAGGAGGACAAAGAGCAATGACCCGTATCAATGTGACCGTCGACGGGGTGCGCTACTCCGACGAGGTCGAGCCCAGGACCCTTCTGGTCCAGTACCTGCGCGAAGGACTCGGCAAGACCGGGACCGTCGTGGGGTGCGACACGAGCAACTGCGGTGCGTGCACCGTGCACCTCGACGGAACGAGCGTGAAGTCGTGCAACGTCCTCGCCGTCCAGGCGGACGGTCACGAGGTGACGACGATCGAGGGGCTCGCCACGGATGGCGAGCTCCATCCGGTTCAACGGGCCTTCCACGAGACCCACGCCCTCCAGTGCGGCTACTGCACCCCGGGCATGATCATGCAGGCCTGCGACCTCCTCAAGGAGAACGCCGACCCGAGCGAGCAGGAGATCCGTGAGGGTCTCGAGGGCAACCTGTGCCGCTGCACGGGCTACCACAACATCGTCAAGGCCGTTCAGCAGGCCGCGAAGGACCTCAGCTCCCAGGCGGTGGGCTCATGACGATCACCGAGGACCGTGAGGCCCAGGCCCCGGACGCGCCCGCCGGAGAGGTGGGCAAGGCGCGCAGGCGCAAGGAGGACCAGCGCCTCATCACCGGTCGCACCCGCTGGACCGACAACATCCAGCTGCCCGGCATGCTGCACCTCGCCATGGTGCGCAGCCCCTTCGCCCACGCGACGATCAGCTCGATCGACGCGGCCGAGGCCAAGGGCGCCCCCGGCGTCATCGGTGTGTTCACGGGCGAGGACCTCAAGGACATCCAGGGCGTCAACATCACGGCCTGGCCGGTCAGCCCCGACCAGAAGACGCCCGACCACCTGCCCGTCGCGGTCTCGCACGTCGCCCACGCCGGTGAGATCGTCGCGGTCGTCGTGGCGCGGTCGGCCGCCGAGGCCCGCGACGCCGCCGAGCTCGTCGACGTCGACTACGACGAGCTGCCCGCGGTGCTCGACCTCAAGGAGGCCGCGAAGGACGAGGTGCTCGCCCACCCCGACCTCGGCACCAACAAGAGCGCCACGTGGCAGCTCGACTCGGCCGGGCAGGGCTCCGGCGGCGACGTCGACGAGGCTATCGCCAAGGCCCGCGACGGCGGCATCGTCATCGAGCGCGAGTACCGCCAGCAGCGCCTCATCCCCGCCTTCATGGAGCCGCGGTCGACCGTCGTCGACCCGACCGGCGAGCAGGTGACGATGTGGTCGGCCACGCAGATCCCGCACGTGCTCCGCTTCTGCATCGCGGCCACGACCGGGCTGCCCGAGTCGAAGATCCGCGTCATCGCGCCCGACGTCGGCGGCGGCTTCGGCGGCAAGCTGCAGACGACGCCCGAGGAGTTCGCGACCCTCGCCGTCGCCCGCAAGCTCGGCAAGCCGTGCAAGTTCACCGAGACGCGCTCCGAGACGATGGTGAGCGGCCACCACGGCCGCGACCAGTGGCAGAAGCTGACCCTCTCCGCCGAGAAGGACGGCACGGTCACCGGGCTCAAGGTCGAGCTGATGGCCGACCTCGGGGCGTATGCCGCGATCGTCGGCGGCGGCGTGCCGGTGCTCGGCGCGTGGATGTTCAACTCGATCTACAAGTTCGGCGCCTACCAGTTCAACACGACGAACTACTACACGAACAAGACGTGGGTCGACGCCTACCGCGGGGCCGGGCGTCCCGAGGCGACGTACGCCATCGAGCGGCTCATGGACGAGCTCGCCGTCGAGGTCGGCGTCGACCCGCTCGAGATCCGCGAGAAGAACTGGATCAAGCACGAGGAGTTCCCGTTCACCACGGTGGCGGGCATGACCTACGACTCCGGCAACTACGAGGCCGCGACCGCCAAGGCGCGGGAGCTCTTCGGCTACGACGAGCTGCGCGCCGAGCAGAAGCGGCGCCGCGAGTCGAACGACCCGGTGCAGCTGGGCCTCGGCGTCTCGACCTTCACCGAGATGTGCGGCCTCGCGCCTTCCCGCATCCTCGGCGCGCTCAGCTACGGCGCCGGCGGCTGGGAGTCGGCGAGCATCCGCATGCTCGCCACCGGCACGGTCGAGGTCGTGACGGGCACGTCGCCGCACGGCCAGGGCCACGAGACGGCGTGGAGCCAGATCGTCGCCGACCGGCTCGGAGTGCCGTTCGAGAACGTCGAGGTGCTGCACGGCGACACCCAGATCGCACCGAAGGGCATGGACTCCTACGGTTCGCGCTCGCTCGTCGTGGGTGGCGAGGCCGTCCTGCGCGCCGCCGACAAGGTCATCGAGAAGGCGAAGCCCATCGCGGCCCACCTGCTCGAGGCCAGTGTCGACGACGTCGAGTTCAAGGCCGGGACGTTCGGCGTCAAGGGCACCGACAAGGGCGTGACGATCTCCGAGGTGGCGCTCGCCACCTGGACCGGTCACAACCTGCCCGACGGCACCGAGCCGAGCATCGACGCCGACGCCACCTTCGACCCCGACAACTTCTCGTTCCCGCACGGCACCCACCTGTGCGCGATGGAGGTCGACACCGAGACCGGCGCGACGAAGATGCGCAAGTACGTCTGCGTCGACGACATCGGCACCATCATCAACCCGCTCATCGTCGAGGGGCAGGTGCACGGCGGGCTCGTCCAGGGCATCGCGCAGGCCCTGTGGGAGGGCGCCGAGTACGACGACCAGGGCACGCTCGTCACGGGCTCCTTCGTCGACTACACGCTCCCCACCGCGGCCGACACGATCAGCTTCGTCACCGACCACACGACGTCGCCGTCGACCTACAACACCCTGGGCACCAAGGGAGTCGGCGAGGCAGGCACCATCGCCTCCACACCGGCGGTCGTCAACGCGATCGTCGACGCGGTGCGCCACCTCGGCGTCAACGACATCGTCATGCCGTGCACGCCCGAGCGGGTGTGGAAGGCCATCCAGGCCGGTGCGGCCGTCACCACCGAGGGCGAGCGCGACGCCGCGCCGCACTTCGACGAGGGCGCACCCAACCAGGACCCGGCATCGGGCGCGAGCGAAGGGAGCGACCAGTGATCCCCGCACAGTTCGACTACGTCGCACCGACCTCGGTCGCCGATGCCGTCGCGGCGCTCGCCGAGCACGGCGACGAGGCCAAGGTGCTCGCCGGCGGCCAGTCGCTGCTGCCGATCCTCCGGATGCGCCTCAACGCCCCCGGCGTCGTCATCGACCTCGGGCGCATCCCCGAGCTCCAGGGCGTGACCGAGGACGGTGACCACCTCGTCATCGGTGCCATGACCACGTATGCCGCCGTGCTGGCCTCCGAGGCCGTGTCGGCGCACGCCGCCCTGCTCAACAAGGCGATCGCGACGGTGGCCGACCCGCAGATCCGGCACCGGGGCACGGTGGGCGGTGCACTCGTGCACGCCGACCCGGCGGGTGACGTCGGTGCGCCGGCGCTCGCGCTGGGCGCCGAGCTCGTCATCGCCGGCTCCGGCGGCTCCACGCGTACGGTCGCGGCCGAGGACTTCTTCGAGGACCTCTTCACCACCGCAGTCGGTGAGGGCGAGCTGCTCACGCAGATCCGCATCCCGAAGCACACCGGGTGGGGCGCGCACTACGAGAAGTTCGTGCGGGTCAGCCACCAGTGGTCGATCGTCGGGGTCGCGGCCACGGTGCGCAGCGAGGGTGGCTCCATCGCCGAGGCCAGGGTCGGACTGACCAACATGGGCTCGACCCCGTTGCGCGCTCGAGCCGTCGAGGAGGCGCTCGTCGGCAAGCAGGCCACCGACGAGGCGGTCCGCTCGGCCGTCGCGTCCGTCGCTGAGGGAACCAACCCGCCCTCCGACCTCAACGGCGACGCCGACTACCGCAAGCACCTCGCCACGGTGCTGACGCGACGCGCGGTGCTCGCCGCCGCGGGAGCGTGATCGCCGGATGGAGCTGACGCACTCCTTCACCGTGCCGACCTCGGTCGACGACGCGTGGGCCCTCTTCATGGACCTCGAGCGCGTCGGCGGCTGCTTCCCCGGGGCGACCGTGACGGAGGTGACCGACGACGGCTTCTCCGGCACGGTCAAGGTCAAGCTCGGCCCGATCGCGCTCGTCTACTCCGGCTCGGGGTCGTTCGTCGAGCGCGACGACGCGGCCCACCGTGCCGTCATCGAGGCGAAGGGCAAGGACAAGCGGGGCAACGGCACGGCCGGGGCGACGGTCTCGATCCAGCTGGCGCCCGACGGCGACGGCACCCGGGCCGACGTCACGACCGACCTCGCAGTGACGGGCAAGCCGGCGCAGTTCGGCCGGGGCGTCATGCAGGACGTCTCCGACAAGCTGCTCCAGGCCTTCGTCGCGTGCATCGAGAAGCAGCTGGGCGAGTCGGGCGCGGGCGAGGAGGCGGCTGTGGCCGGTGCGGGCGAACCGGCTGCCGACGACTCTCCCGCAACGGGATTCGTCGAGACCGGCTCCGACGCGTTGGCGGCCGACACGGCACCGCAGGCGTCGCCGTCGGTGGCGCCGCATCAACCGCCCCCACCGCGGAGGGTCTCGTCCGAGATCGAGGAGGACGCCCCCCTCGACCTCGGGTCGGCCGTCATGCCGGTGCTCATCCAGAGGTATGCCGGCTACGCCGCCGCAGCCGCCTTCGGCGTCGTCCTCGGCTACCTCATCGGCCGCAGCCGCGACACCTGAGTCAATCGAGAGAACGCTCCGTCACCTCGGAACGTGACGGAGCGTTCTCTCGATTGGGAGGATGGGGTGGGGTTTCTGCGATGGTGGAGTCATGTCACGAGTCCTTCTCATCGGCGGCCACGGCAAGGTCGCGCTGCTCGCTGCCCCGCTGATGGTCGCCGACGGCCACGACGTCACCTCCGTGGTGCGCAACCCCGACCACGTCGCCGACGTCGAGGCCACCGGCGCGACCGCGGCGGTGGTCGACGTCGAGTCGGCAGACACCGAACGGCTCACCGAGCTCGTCCGCGGCAGCGACGTCGTCGTGTGGTCTGCGGGCGCGGGCGGTGGCAACCCCGCGCGTACGTACGCGGTCGACCGCGACGCGGCGATCCGCTCGATGGACGCGGCCGCGGCGGCCGGCGTCAGCCGCTACGTCATGGTCTCCTACTTCGGCGCCGGGCCCGATCACGGTGTGCCGCAGGACAACCCGTTCCACGCGTACGCCGACGCCAAGACTGCAGCCGACGCGTACCTCGAAGGCACCGACCTCGACTGGACCATCCTGCGTCCGAGCACGCTGACGCTCGACGCCGCGACCGGGCACATCGAGGCAGGCGACGGCGTCACGGCCAGCCGGGTCTCCCGCGACAACGTCGCCCACGTCATCCGGTCGGTCGTGTCGCACCCCGAGACGACCTCTCGTCGCGTCATCGCCTTCAACGACGGGCGGTCCCCCATCGACGAGGTCGTCGGCAGCGCCTGAGCGTCCTCGTCAGTGCCGGGCGACGTGCTCGGCGATGACGAGGTCCTGCCACGCCATGCCGACGCTCTTGAAGACGTTCGGCCGGTCG
>JABFXB010000391.1 GCA_013361975.1 Dermatophilaceae bacterium | reverse complement strand
GGGGCCGGCTCGGGGGTCGGAGCGGGGCCCGGCGTCGGTGCCGGTCCGGGAGTCGGTGCCGGACCCGGCGTGGGAGGCGTGGGAGGCGTCGGCGGAGTCGGCGGCGTGGTCGTCTCGTCGTCGGGCAGACCCAGCTGCTCGCGTACGGCATCGGCGCCCTGGTCGACCTGGCCGGCGTACTTGCCGCCGGTGCGTTCGTTGATGATCTCCTCGGCCTTGTCAAGCCCTTGCTGGGCCTGTTCAGGGTGGCCCTTGATGAAGTCCTTGGCCTTGTCGATCCAGTCGCTCACTGCGTGCCTCCACGGTCAGAACCGGCCAGAGACCTGCCGATGGACACGGTCGGGTCCCTGACGTGACGGCGACGCCGCCACGAGCCCGACGTTACGCCTCTGACACACTGGTCACGTGCTTGCGACCCTCGCCACCGCGACCTCGAACCAGTCGTCCTTCTCGATGACGAACCTCATCATCCTGATCCTCGTGGCGGCGGTCGTCTACCCGCTGCAGAAGAAGCTGCGCGAGTCGGTGTCGCGCCGGCGCAAGGAGCAGTGGGCCGAGAAGGACCGGCTCGCCGACCTCGAGCGCGACGAGCAGGACGGTCCGCAGCGCCCCGACCGGCTGCCCTGACGCACCGGCCCCGGACGGCTGCCCGGACCGATCAGTCGGACTGGTGCAGCTGGCGGGCCGCCTCCGCGATGGAGCCCGACAGCGACGGGTAGACCGTGATGGTGCTCGAGACCTGGTCGACGCTGAGCCGGTTCTGCACGGCGAGCGCGACGGGGAAGACGAGCTCGGAGGCCTTCGGCGCCACGACGACCCCGCCCAGCACGGTGCCGTAGCCCTTGCGGCAGAAGAGCTTGACGAACCCGTCGGAGATGCCCTGCATCTTGGCGCGTGGGTTGCGGGCGAGCGGCAGCATGACCGACTCGACGTCGGGCGACTCGTCGGCGGCGCCCTGACTGATGCCGACGGTGGCGATCTCGGGCTCGGTGAAGATGTTGGCCGCGACCCCGCGCACGTTGAGCGGGGCGACCGCGTCACCGAGGGCGTGCCACATGGCGATGCGACCCTGCATGGCGGCGACGGACGCGAGCGGCAGCACGCCGGTGCAGTCGCCGGCGGCGTAGATGCCGCCGACGCTCGTGCGAGAGACGCGATCGACCTGGACGTGGCCCGATGGGCTGAGCTCGACCCCCGCCTCCTCGAGCCCCATGCCCGCGGTGTTGGGCACCGACCCGACGGCGAGGAGGGCGTGGCTGCCCTCGACGGTGCGGCCGTCGACGAGCGTGACGACCACGCCGTCGGCCGTGCGCTCGACGGAGGCCGCCCGCGACTTGTTCAGCACCTCCATGCCGCGCTTGCGGAAGACGTCCTCGATGACGGTGGCGGCATCGGCGTCCTCGCCGGGCAGGACGCGGTCGCGGGAGGAGACCAGCACGACCTGTGAGCCGAGGCCGAGGTAGGCCTGCGCGAGCTCGGCGCCGGTCACACCGGAGCCGATGACGATGATCCGCTCGGGCAGCTCCTCGAGCGAGTAGATCTGCTGCCACGTGAGGATGCGCTCGCCGTCGGGGCGCATCGTGTCCATGACCCGGGGCGCAGCGCCGGTGGCGACGAGCACGACGTCGGCGACCAGCTCCTGGGTGGTGCCGTCGGAGAGCTCGGCGACGACGAGCTCGCGGCTCGAGACCCGCGCGGTACCGCGCAGCACGGTCACGCCGACCTGCTCGAGGCTGCCCTGGATGTCGGCGCTCTGGGCGGCCGCGAGCTCCAGGATGCGGCCGTTGACGGTCTGCGCCTGAGCCACCGCGTCGGACACCTCGTCGCCGTCGTCGTCCTGCAGCCGCACGCCGAGGTGGGAGGCGGTCTCGAAGTCGGACATGTAGTCGGCGGTCGCGATGAGCGCCTTGCTCGGCACACAGTCGGTGAGCACGGCCGCCCCACCGAGCCCGTCGCGCTCGACGATCGTGACCCGGGCGCCGAGCTGGGCCGCGACGAGCGCCGCCTCGTAGCCGCCGGGGCCACCGCCGATGATGACAACGGACGTCTCGCGCGTGATCACGGGCTCCATCCAACCATCCCGGTGACCGCCCCGACGCGCCCCTCCACGGCCACCGGGACCGGTGCGCCGCCCCGGACGACCTCGCTAGAGTCCACATCGTGAACAGCTCCCCCCGTGATCTCGACGACCCAGCCACCGACCCCTTCGACGTCGCCGCCGACGCTGCCGCCGTGATCGCCGAGCGCACGGGCGCCGAGCGGCACGACGTGGCACTCGTGCTCGGTTCGGGCTGGGGCCAGACGGCCGACCTCATCGGCGAGACGCTCGCCACCGTCGACAACGCCGACGTTCCCGGCTTCCACCAGGCCGCCGTCGTGGGCCACACGGGCAGCATGCGGTCGGTGGCGATCGGCGAGACCGGCCGCCGCGCCCTCGTCTTCGGCACGCGCACCCACTTCTACGAGGGCCGGGGTGTGCGCTCGGTCGTCCACGGAGTGCGCACGGCGAAGGCGACCGGCTGCTCGACGGTGGTGTTGACCAACGGCTGCGGCGGGCTCAACCCGGCGTGGTCGCCCGGCACGCCGGTGCTCATCCGCGACCACATCAACCTCACGGCGCACTCCCCCATCGAGGGCGCCAACTTCGTCGACCTCACCGACGTCTACACGCCGCGGCTGCGCGACCTCGCCCGCGAGGTCGACCCCGACCTCGACGAGGGCGTCTACGTCCAGTTCCGCGGGCCGCACTACGAGACGCCCGCCGAGGTGCAGATGGCCAAGGTCATCGGGGGCGACCTCGTCGGGATGTCGACCTCCCTCGAGGCCATCGCCGCCCGCCAGAGCGGTCTCGACGTGCTCGGCATCTCGCTCGTGACGAACCTCGCCGCGGGCATCTCCGACTCCCCGCTCAGCCACGACGAGGTGCTCGAGGCCGGCCGGCTCGCCGCCGAGCGGTGCGGTCGCCTGCTCGCGGCCGTCGTGGGGCGCCTGTGATGACCGCCGTGGACGCCACCGAGACCATGTATGCCGCCGCGCGGGCCTGGCGCGACGACGACCCCGACCCGACCACCCGGGCCGAGCTCGACGCGCTGCTCACGCGCGCGACCGACGGGGACGGCGACGCCGTGGCCGACCTCGCCGACCGCATGTCGGGCCTGCTCGAGTTCGGCACCGCGGGGCTGCGCGGCGCGCTCGGGGCGGGCCCGAACCGGATGAACCGCAGCGTCGTCATCCGTGCGGCGGCCGGCCTGACGGCATACCTCAAGGCGGAGGGTCGTGCGGGCGAGCACCCGACCGTGGTGATCGGCTACGACGCCCGCTACAACTCCGACGTGTTCGCCCGCGACACGGCGGCCGTCGTCGTCGCGGCCGGTGGTCGGGCGATGCTGCTGCCCCAGCCGCTGCCGACCCCGGTGCTCGCCTTCGCGATCCGCCACCTCGGGGCCGACGCCGGCGTCATGGTGACAGCGAGCCACAACCCGCCTCAGGACAACGGCTACAAGGTGTACCTCGGTGACGGGAGCCAGATCGTCCCGCCGGCCGACGGCGAGATCGCCGCCCACATCGGTCGCGTCGAGCGGGTCGCCGACGTGCCTCGCGCCACGGAGGGCTGGGAGACGCTCGGCGACGACCTCCTCGAGAGCTACATCGACGCCGTCGCCACGGTCGTCGACCCCGACTCGCCCCGCGATCTGCGCGTCGTCCACACGAGCCTGCACGGGGTCGGCCACGGCACGGTGCATGCCGCGTTCGTCCGGGCCGGCTTCGCGGCGCCGATCGCGGTCGACGAGCAGGCCGTGCCCGACCCCGACTTCCCCACGGTGGCCTTCCCCAACCCCGAGGAGAAGGGCGCCATCGACCTCGCCCTGGCCCGCGCCCGGGCAGTCGGGTGCGACCTCGTCATCGCGAGCGACCCCGATGCCGACCGGTGCGCGGCGGCCGTCCTCGACCCGGCACTCGGCGACTGGCGGATGCTGCGCGGCGACGAGGTGGGCGCCCTGCTCGGCGCGCACGTCGTGCGGCGCGGGGTCTCGCGCCGCGACGTCTTCGCCAACTCCATCGTCTCGTCCCGCCTCCTCGCGTCGATCGCCAGGGCCGCCAAGCTGGCGC
The DNA here is from genome assembly GCA_013361975.1 of Dermatophilaceae bacterium. Classification (GTDB taxonomy): domain Bacteria; phylum Actinomycetota; class Actinomycetes; order Actinomycetales; family Dermatophilaceae; genus Terrabacter. The sequence continues at coordinate 2,027 of JABFXB010000391.1, read as the reverse complement.
ACGAGGAGACCCTCACCGGCTTCAAGTGGATCTCGCGCGTGCGCCGGCTGCGGTTCGGCTACGAGGAGGCTCTCGGCTACTGCGTCGCGCCCCGGCTCGTGCGCGACAAGGACGGTGTCAGCGCCGCCCTGCTGCTCGCCGAGCTGGCCGCCACCCTCAGGGCCGAGGGGCGCACGCTCACCGACCTGCTCGACGACCTCGCCGTCGAGCACGGCGTCCACGCCACCGACTCGTTCTCGGTGCGCGTCTCCGACCTGGCCGAGACCGAGGCCCTGATGGGCCGGCTGCGCGACGAGCCGCCCACGACGGTGGCCGGCACCGAGGTCACCCGGGCCGACGACCTCGCGCGCGGCGACGGCGGCCTGCCGCCGACCGAGGGCCTGCGCTACCACTTGGCCGACCGGTCGCGCGTGATCGTGCGCCCCAGCGGCACCGAGCCGAAGGTGAAGGTCTACCTCGAGGTCATCGAGCCCGTGGCCGACGCGGCCGGCCTCGGCGAGTCCAAGGCGGTCGCCGAGACCCGTCTTGCCGCGGTCCGCGCCGACATGGAGCGCCTGACGTCGCTCTGAGCCGGCGGGCTCTGCCTCGCGCCAGGCCGTCAGGCGACGAACGTCGCGATGACGAAGAAGACGGTCGCGGCGAGCAGGAGCCCGACCGAGACGGGGTCCCAGGCCTGGGTCGCGATGCGGGGGGTGCGGCCGTCCTTGCGCTTGCGGTCGGCCGCGATGAGCTGCTCGACCTCGGCGGCGACGAGCTGCGCCTGGACCTTCGACCTGGTCGGCAGCTCGGTGCTGCCGCGCCCCCGCACCTGGTTGGCCCCCAGGTTCAGCATGCCCCGGCCGTACCTCGGGCGCCCCGGGTCTGCCGGCACGCCCCAGGCCGTGTAACGCGTGCCGTCGGCGACGAGCTCGAGCGACCAACGGGAGCGTACCTCGGTGATGGCGGGCCAGGTCAGCTCGACCGTGCGCAGGGGGTTCACGAGGCGCAGGCCCTCGGCGTGGACGACGACGCACGGGTGCACGACGAAGAGCCAGACGAGCACCAGGACGAGCAGCACGACCGAGACCAGCGACCAGCTTCGCGGCGGCGTCAGCAGGGCCGGCACGAGCAGGGCGAGGCCGCAGAGGCCGGCGATGACACCGACCGCGATGGACGACCCGGGCCGCAGGGTCTGTGCCTCGCGGTCGCCTGCGCCCGGGGTGGCCCCTTCGGGCTCGGGGTGCTGGGGTTCAGGACTCACGGTGGCACTCTCTCACGCGTCACGGGCCGTCTCGAATGGTGGATAGACTCCCGTGGTGACTGTCAGCACCACGACGCGCTCCGCGCAGGACCTCACCGCCCAGGCGCGTGACGTCCTCGGGGTGTCGCGCCTCACGAACTCCGCCCTCACCTCGTGGCTGCACGGCCTTCCCGGGGTCGACCAGGTCGGCTGCGAGGGCCGCGCCGCGTCGCTCGGCACGCGGTCGATCAAGACCACGAGCAAGGCCTGGGCCATCGACGCGGCGATCGGGATGATCGACCTCACCACGCTCGAGGGCGCCGACACCGTCGGCAAGGTCCGCTCGCTCTGCGCGAAGGCTCTCGTGCCCGACGCCCTCGACCCGACGACGCCGCGTCCGGCCGCCATCTGCGTCTACGGCGACATGGTGGCGACGGCGAAGGCGGCTCTCGGCGACAGCGGCATCCACGTCGCTGCGGTCGCCACGGCGTTCCCGTCGGGCCGTGCCAGCGTGCCGGTCAAGCTCGCCGACACCCGTGACGCCGTCGAGGCCGGCGCCGACGAGATCGACATGGTGATCGACCGCGGCGCCTTCCTCTCCGGCGACTACCTGACGGTGTTCAACCAGATCGCGGAGGTGAAGCAGGCCTGCGGTGACGCGCACCTCAAGGTGATCATGGAGACCGGCGAGCTCGTCACCTACGACAACGTGCGCCGCGCCTCGTACCTCTCGATGCTCGCCGGTGGCGACTTCATCAAGACGTCCACCGGAAAGGTGCAGCCCGCAGCGACCCTGCCGGTCACGCTC
>JABFXB010000284.1 GCA_013361975.1 Dermatophilaceae bacterium | reverse complement strand
GGCACGAAGTGCATGGGCCGCATCACCTCGGTGGCGGCGTGGCGGCCGTCCTCGGGGGCGGCGTTGAGCCGACGGGCGACGTCCTTGAAGTAGAGCAGGCCGCGCACGTCGTCGCTGTCCTCGCCGACGACGGGGATGCGGGAGAAGCCCGAGCGCAGGAAGAGTGACATCGCGCTGCGCAGCGTCTTGTCGGCGTCGAGGGTGACCATGTCGGTGCGCGGCACCATGACGGCGCGCGCGACGGTGTCGCCGAGCTCGAAGACCGAGTGGATCATCTCGCGCTCGTCGGCCTCGATGACGTCGGACTCACCGGCCATGTCGACGAGGTCACGCAGCTCGGACTCGGTCTGGAACGGCCCGTCGGTGTAGCCCTTGCCGGGCGTCACGGCGTTGCCGAGCACGACGAGCAGCTTGGCCACCGGCCCGAGCACCCGGCGCAGGCCGACGGCGAACGGGGCGCTCCACAGCGCCACCGTGTCGTAGTTCTGCCGGCCCAGGGTGCGTGGTGACACGCCGACGACGACGAACGACACGACCGCCATGATCGCGATGCTGATGAGGGCCCGGCTCCACGTCGACTCGACCTGCCCGGCGACCGCCAGCGTCACGAGCACCGCGGCGGTGGCCTCGGCGACGACGCGCAGGAAGGCGATCACCGAGAGGTACGCGGGCGAGTCGCCGACCACGGTGATCAGCGACTTCGCGCCCGACCGGCCCTCGTCGAAGAGCTCCTGGGCGCGCACCCGCGACATGCGGAAGATGGCGGCCTCGGCGGCCGACAGCAGGAAGGCGACGACGATGCTGACGAGGGCCGGGAGGGCGAACTGCGGGAACATCTCGGTCTCTCGCCCTCGCTCAGGCGCTGGGTCGGTTGCGGGTGGCGAGGAAGGTGAGCAGCAGCTGTCGTTGCAGCTCGAACATCTCGCGTTCCTCGTCGGGCTCGGCGTGGTCGTAGCCCAGCAGGTGCAGGATGCCGTGGGTGGTGAGGAGCAGCATCTCCTCGATGGGCGCGTGCCCGGCCTCGAGGGCCTGCTTCGTCGCGACCGAGGGGCACAGCACGATGTCGCCGAGGGTGCCCTCCTCGGGCTCCTGGCCCTCACGGCCGGGGCGCAGCTCGTCCATCGGGAAGCTCATCACGTCGGTGGGCCCCGGGAGGTCCATCCACTGCACGTGGAGCACCTCCATGGCAGCCTCGTCGACGAGCTTGATGCACAGGTCGGCCTGCGGGTGCACCCGCATCTGCTCCATGACGTATGCGGCGCAGGCGAGCAGCTCGAGCTCGTCGACGTCGTGGTCGGTCTCGTTGAGGACGTCGATGCTCATGCCGGGTCCTCTTGTGCCACGGACGGCTCCACCGACTTCGTATGCCGCGTGGCCGACCTGGGTGACCGCGCGGGCCCCGCGCCCGAGTCCATGGCGGCCGCGCGGCGGGCCCTGCGCTGCGCCCGGTGGTCGTCGCGGTCGTAGGCGTCGACGATGGCGCTCACCAGACGGTGGCGCACGACGTCGTGCGAGGTGAGCTCGGCGAAGTGGATGTCGTCGACGTCGGCGAGGATGTCACGCACGATCTTGAGGCCCGACCGGGTGCCGCCCGGCAGGTCGACCTGGGTGATGTCGCCGGTGACGACCATCTTCGAGCCGAAGCCGAGGCGGGTGAGGAACATCTTCATCTGCTCGCTCGAGGTGTTCTGGGCCTCGTCGAGGATGATGAACGCGTCGTTGAGCGAACGGCCGCGCATGTATGCGAGGGGCGCGACCTCGATCGTGCCGGCCGCCATGAGCTTGGGGATCGTCTCGGGCGAGACCATGTCGTGCAGCGCGTCGTACAGCGGCCGCAGGTAGGGGTCGATCTTGTCGTTGAGGGTGCCGGGCAGGAAGCCGAGCCGCTCGCCGGCCTCGACCGCCGGGCGGGTCAGGATGATGCGGTTGACCTGCTTGGCCTGCAGCGCGGCGACGGCCTTGGCCATGGCGAGGTAGGTCTTGCCGGTGCCGGCGGGGCCGATGCCGAAGACGATGGTGTGCTGGTCGATGGCGTCGACGTAGCGCTTCTGGTTGAGCGTCTTCGGGCGGATCGTGCGACCGCGGTTGCTGACGATGTTCATCGTCAGCACGTCGGCAGGACGCTCGATGGTCTGGCTGCGCAGCATCGAGATGGAGCGCTCGACCGCGTCGCGGTTGAGCGGCTGCCCGGTCTCGACGATGACGAGCAGCTCGTCGATCAGCGAGTCGATGATCTCGAGCTCGCCCGCCGGCCCAGCGAACGTCATCTCGTTGCCCCGCACGTGCGTGTCGACGAGGGGGAACTGGCGTTCCATGGTGCGCAGCAGCTCGTCGCGGGGACCGAGGAGGGTGACCATCTCGATCGGGGGCGGGATCTGCCTGGTCAGGACCGGTGCGTCCTGGGCGGAGCGGGCTGCGCCGGAGCGCTCGGGCCGGTCGGAGGTGTCGGGGCCGTCGGACTCGGATGGTCGGGGTTGCGCGTCATTCATCGTGCTGTCGAGTCTACGTGTCGCGGCCCGAGCTCCTCACCACGAAATCTGCGAGGTCCTTGCTCTGCTGCACGCGCGACGGCTCGTGGACGTACATCATGTGCCCGGCCTCGTAGTAGGCGTGCTCGATGTTGGCGAGGAGCGCCTCTGGCAGCTGCAGGTGGGCGACGACGTCCTCCGCGGCGAAGTGCGGCGTCGCCCCGTCGTAGTAGCCGTAGGCGATGTGCACCTTCAGGTGCGGGTTCTGCCGCATGGCCCTCTCGAGCCTGGGTGACACGTCGATCGGCCTGCCCTCGAAGTCCTTGAAGCTCCACGGGTGCACCAGGCGGGAGATCTGCTCGTAGTGCAGGTCGCTGCCGTAGCCGAGCTCGTCGCGCACGTAGTGGTTCCAGGCCGCGGCATACGGGCCGGTGATGGCGTCGTGGGACGGGTCGGCGTCCATGTTCTCGGCGAACGCGGCGGCCGCCGGACCGGTGAACCGCGAGTCGAGCCGGCCCACCGAGAGGCGCTGGTCGCGCAGCAGCTCCGTGAAGTAGCGCCAGTGCTCGATGCGCAGGTCGACACGGTCGACGTAGTCCTCGGTGAGGCCCGAGAGGCGGGCGAGGGTCGCGACGGCCTCGGCCCGCTCGGCCCTCGTCAGCCGGTTGCCGCGGGACAGCGCCCACGGGTAGTCGCGGCCGGCATACGCCTCGGCCTCGTCGAGGACGCTGCGCAGCGACCGACGGCCGTGCTTGCCGTGGTAGTGGGCCACGGCGGCATACGTCGGCAGGTAGAGGGCGTGGGCACGGTCGTTGCGCTGGTTCTCGAAGTCGACCGAGCTGAGGTCGAGCACGCTCGAGATGAGGACGAGCCCGTTGAGGTACATCCCGTAGCGCGACTGGAGGTGCTCGGCGAGCGCGGCGCCGCGCAGCGTGCCGTACGACTCACCCGCCACGAACTTCGGCGACATCCAGCGGCCGTTGCGCGAGGTCCAGAGACGGATGAGCTCGCCGACGGACTCGATGTCCTTCTGGTAGCCGTGGTACTCCCCCGGCTTGCCGCCCTCGACGGCCCGGGAGTAGCCGGTCGACATGGGGTCGATGAAGACGAGGTCGCTGACGGCGAGGAGCGACTCGGCGTTGTCGACGAGGTCGTAGGGCGGGGGCTCGAGCGCGCCGACGTCGCCGCTGACGACGCGGCGCGGACCGAGCAGGCCCAGGTGCAGCCAGACGCTCGAGCTGCCCGGGCCGCCGTTGAAGGCGAAGGTGACCGGCCGGGTGCGCACGTCCGCGTCATCGAGGACGTAGCTGGTCATGGACAGCTCGGCACGCGCCTTGTGGCCGCCGAAGGTGCCGTCCTTGTGCTCCTCCTCGCGGAGCACGACCCGGCCCGTGGTCGCGGTGTAGGCCAGCCGACGGCGGCCGATCCTGAGCACGTGGTGGGTCGTGACGAGGTCGTCGACGGGTTCCGGCTTCTCGGTCTTCGCGGGCGTGGCGGCCTTCGAGTCGGCGGGCGCGCTGGGGCCCTCGTCGGTCGAGACGGGCGGCGCGGGAGGGGCGGGCTCGGAAGGCGCGGCCGAGCCGCTCACCTCGTCGCTCACACCATCCGCCCTTCGGTGAACGCCGCGCCGGCGAGCACGTGCACGTGGGCGTGGAAGATCGTCTGCCCTGCCTCGGTGCCCGTGTTGACGATCATCCGGTACGCGTCGGGCACGCCCTCCTGCTCGGCGACCTGTGCGGCCAGCCGGAACACATCGGCGAGGTCCTCGTCGGAGGCCACCGCGAGCGCCCCGACCGTCGGCTCGTGACGTCGCGGCACGACGAGGACGTGGACCGGCGCGGCCGGCTTGATGTCGCGGAAGGCGATGGACCGCTCGGACTCGGCCACGCGGTCGTCCGGGATCTCGCCGGCGACGATCTTGCAGAAGAGGCAGTCACTGTGGGTCTGCGAGGTCATGTCTGCACCCTAGGCATGTCAACCTCCACGTGCACGTGTGCGTCATTTGTCCGTGAGAACGTTGGGTATGCCGACAGGCGAGGTGAGCGAACCGCGGTCCAGAGGCTCGGCCGGGGGCGAGAGCTCCGCCCTGCCCTCGAGGTCGTATGCCGCCACGGACCTCCCGAGCGACCCCGACGTGGCGATCACCGAGCTCTACCACGCGCACTGGCACCGGCTGGTCCGCCTGGCCTGGCTGCTGCTGCGCGACCAGCTCTCGGCCGAGGACGTCGTGCAGGACGCCTTCGTGGCCACCCACCGCAGCTGGGCGTCCATCCGCGACGGCGGTCGGGTGGTGGGCTACCTCCAGACGGCGGTCGTCAACGGCTGCCGCTCGGTGCAACGGCACAACGTCGTCGTCGACCGGCAGAACGCCAGGGACGCCGCCGCCGCCGACGCCCCAGGCCGCGACGCGCTCGGCAGCGCCGAGACGCACGTGCTCCAGGGGGCCGAGCGCGACACCGTCCTCGACGCCCTGCGCACCCTGCCGGCCCGTCAGCGCGAGGTGCTCGTGCTGCGCTACTACGGCGGCCTGTCCGAGGCGCAGATCGCCCAGTCGCTCGAGATCTCACCGGGCGCCGTCAAGACCCACGCGCACCGCGGGCTCACGGCCCTGCGGCACGCCATCGATCCCAGGGAGCTGTCATGAACACCGACCCGAGGCGAGCGGGTGGTCGCACGCCCGACGACGAGCCGGTCGTGATCGGCGCGGGTCTGCGTCCGGTCGAGGACCGCCTGCGGCGCGCGCTGGACTCGGACGCGCGGTCGATCACCCCCGGCGACCGGCTCGGCGCCATCCTCACCGAGGCCCACACGTCCGAGTCGAGCACCGGAGCACGCCACCACCGGTGGTTCCTGCCCGCTGCCGCGGCGGCCGCAGCGGTGCTCGTCGCCGGCACGGTGTGGGCGGTCAACCGCCCGTCGGGTTCGAACCCGCCGGTTGCGGCGACCTCCAGCACCTCCGGCACGCCGTCACCGAGCGTCTCGAGCGGCACCCCCTCGACGACGCCGTCGAGCGTGCCCACCCAGACGGCAAGCGGTCCGACCGCGCCGGCCTCCACGTCGCCGACCGTCGTGCCCCCGGCCACGGCCCCGACGTCGGTTCCTGTCTACTACCTCGGTCCCCTCCGCGAGGGCAGCGACCAGGTGCGCCTCTTCCGCGAGTTCGTCTCCGCACCAGTCGCCACACCCGTCACCCCGGAGGCCAAGGCCCTGGCTGCGCTGCGCCTCGCGATGGGCCCGGCCCCGAAGGGCTCGCAGTACCAGTCCGCCTGGACCGGCGTGACGCCGCAGTCCGTCACGGTGGGGGCCGACTCCATCCAGGTGCGCCTCTCGACGGGCAGCGACACGGCCGGCCTCGCGACCGAGCAACTCGTGTGGACAGTGCAGGCTGCCCTCGCCAAGCCGCTGCCGGTGCGCTTCGAGCTCGCCGACGGTGGCAAGGAGGTGTCGCCCGGGCACCCCGTGTCGTCGACGTTCAACCGGCCGAGCGACCAGATGGCCGTGCTCGAGCAGGTCGCACCCATCTGGGTCGACGCGCCTGCGCGCAACGGCGTCGTCAAGGCGGGTGCCGCGCTGACGGCCACCGGGGTGGCGAGCACCTTCGAGGCCAACGTCGAGTGGGAGGTGCTGCGCGACGGCGCCTCGTTCGAGAAGGGGTTCACGACGGCATCCGC
>JABFXB010000544.1 GCA_013361975.1 Dermatophilaceae bacterium | reverse complement strand
AGCGACGCCCGTGCCGACGCCAGCGACGAGCGGGCTCGCGCGCACGAGGCGCGGTCCGACGACGACCGGGTGAGGCTCGACGGCCTCGAGTCGCGTGCCGACGTCGACCGGCAGATGATCGCCGCGCTGCAGGCCGACGGCACCCTGGGGCGGCAGCACGCGGCACACCTCGAGGTGGCCCTGCGGTCGTCGCGCCGCATCGGTGCGGCGATCGGCATCGTCATGGCGGTGCGTCGGGTCGACGAGGACGGCGCGTTCCAGGTGCTCAAGGAGGCCAGCAGCCACGCCAACCGCAAGCTGCGCGAGATCGCCGACGAGGTGGTCCGCACGGGAGACGTGAGCGAGCTCCCGGAGCTCTAGGCGCGTCGGACGTGGGTCACCAGGGGCTGGGCTCGTAGTCCTTGACGAAGCAGCCGTAGAGGTCCTCGCCGGCTTCGCCGCGCACGATCGGGTCGTAGACGCGCGCGGCGCCGTCGACGAGGTCGAGGGGCGCGTGCCAGCCCTCCGCGGCGATGCGCAGCTTCTCGTCGTGGGGACGCTCGTCGGTGATCCAGCCCGTGTCGACGGCTGTCATGAGGATGCGGTCGGACTCGAACATCTCACCGGCGCTCGTGCGCGTCAGCATGTTGAGGGCGGCCTTGGCCATGTTGGTGTGCGGGTGCCCCGGCCCCTTGTAGCGGCGCGAGAACTGCCCCTCCATGGCCGAGACGTTGACGACGTACGCGCGTCGGGCACCCGCGGCGATCGCGGCCCGCATCGCCGGGCGCAGCCGCGAGACGAGGATGAACGGGGCGGTCGAGTTGCACAGCTGCACCTCGAGCAGCTCGAGCGGGTCGACCTCCTCGACCTTCTGGGTCCAGGAGTTGTTGCGCTGCAGGTCGGGCAGCAGGCCGCCGGCGTCCACCGCAGTGCCGGCGAGGTGCGCCTCCAGGCTCGCGTGGCCGGCCTCGAGCGCGAGGGCTGTCATCGACGCCGCGCTCTGGGCCGCGATGGCGTGCTCGACGCTCTCGCCGTCGTGGTGGGCGATCGCGTGGTTCTCGAGCGCGCCGGCGATGGAGGCGGGGTGGGCCTCGCTGATGCGGTCGAAGGTCACCATCTCCGGCAGCGCGACGCCGTCGGGCAGCGGGGCCGACTCGAGCTCGACGAGGTTGCTGTAGGCGCCGGGGGAGCGGCGCACCGTCTGGGCGGCGTTGTTGATGAGGATGTCGAGCGGCCCGGCGGCGGACACCTCGTCGGCGAGCGCGACGACCTGGGTGGGGTCGCGCAGGTCGATGCCGACGATCTTGAGCCGGTGGATCCAGTCCGCCGAGTCGTCCATCGACGCGAACCGGCGCATCGCGTCCTTCGGGAAGCGCGTCGTGATCGTGGTGTGGGCGCCGTCGCGCAGCAGGCGCAGGGCGATGTACATGCCGATCTTGGCGCGGCCCCCGGTGAGCAGCGCCCGCTTGCCGGTGAGGTCGGTGCGCTGGTCGCGCTTGGCGTGGCTGGAGGCTGCGCACTCGGGACACAGCCAGTGGTAGAAGGCGTCGACGAGCGTGTAGTCCCTCTTGCAGATGTAGCAGCCGCGCGGGTTGATCAGCTCTCCCGCGAAGGCGCCAGAAGCATTGGACACCAGGGGGATTCCCTTGGTCTCGTCGTCGATGCGCATCGGCGAGCCGGTGGCGGTGGACGCGATGACCTGACGGTCGGCCTTGCGCTCGGCCCATGTCTTGGCGTTGCGCCGGTCCTTCTTGAGCCGCTTGTACATCAGCGACGCCGCGCGCTTCAGGGTCTCGAAGTCGGGGTCGTCGAGATCGAGCGACGGGGCGAGGGCCAGCACGCGCACCGCGGTCGCGACGTCCTCGGGGTCGAGGCGCACGACGGCGGCAGGGTCCAGCTCGTCGAGCTCTGTCTCGGTCTCACTCACCGCGCAAGGGTACGCGTGGGGCCCGGTGCTCCCCGAATCGTCGGGCTCGTCTCCGCCGACCACGTGTGCGGCCGACCACGTATGCCGGCCGGGCAGCGTTGTCGCCGGCCACCGGGAGCGTGGTGGCCGGCGACGGAGGCAGCCCGACGGCATACGTCGTCAGTGGCGTCGGGGTGGTTGGCCTCGCCCGGGGTCACGTGGGGGCGGTGCACACCCCCTTGCGTCCCCGGCGCGGGGATCGGGGACCGGTCAGCTGGTGCTGTCCGGCTTGACGGCGAGCGTCACCTCGACGTCCTGGCGGGAGCCGCCGCGGATGATCGTGAGCTTCGTCTTCTCGCCCGCGGTCATCTCGCGGATCTGGGCCACGAGGGCCGTCGCGGAGTCGACCCGCTGGCCGTCGACGGCGATGATGACGTCGCCGGTCCTGATGCCGGCGTTGGCGGCCGGGGTGCCGTTGCTCACGGCCGCGACCTGGGCGCCGGCGCGCTTGGCGGAGCCGTCGGTGACGACCGTGTCGCGGGTGCTGACGCCGAGGAACGCGTGCTCCGCCTTGCCGCTCTTGATCAGCTGGTCGGCGATCGACTTGGCCTCCTTGACCGGGATGGCGAAGCCGATGCCGATGTTGCCGCTCTGGCTGCCCTGGCTCTGGCCGAGCGAGGCGATCGAGGAGTTGATGCCGATGAGCTCGCCCTTGGCGTTGACGAGTGCGCCGCCGGAGTTGCCGGGGTTGATCGCGGCGGAGGTCTGGATCGCGTTCGTCACGACCTCGTTGCCCGAGGACTGCTGGCCGAACGGCGACTCGCTCGAGGTGCCGGTGCTCACCGGGCGGTTGAGCGCGGAGACGATGCCCGTGGTCACCGTGCCCGAGAGGCCGAGGGGGTTCCCGACGGCCATGGTCGGGTCGCCGACCTTGAGCGACTCGGAGTTGCCGAGCGTGATCGGCGTGAGGTCGCTCGGCGCGCTCTTCAGCCTGATGACGGCCAGGTCGGTCGAGGGGTCGGTGCCGACGACCGTGGCGTCGTAGGTGCGGCCGTCGCTCAGCGTGACGGTGATCGAGCCGTTGCTGCCCGCGCCCTCGACGACGTGGTTGTTGGTCAGGATGTGCCCGCTCTTGTCGAAGACCACGCCGGAGCCGGCACCCGAGCTCTGCTGGGTCGTCACGTCGATGCTGACGACGCTGGGCGCGACCGCAGCTGCGACGGCACCCCAGTCGGGCGCGGTCGCGTTGCCCTGCACGACGGTGGGGGAGGAGTTCTGGTTCGTGCTGGTCGTCGCCGTGGCGGCCGGCGTCGTGGTGGTCGACGTGCCCTGGCCGTCGAGCTGGGTGACGGCGTACGTGCCGCCACTCGCGAGGACGGCAGCCAGGAGCGCGACGCTGACCGTCTGGCCGAGGCGGCGATCGCGCTTCGGGCCGGGACGGCTGCCCTCACCGAGCGGCGGGGTCGCCGGCTGGCTGGGCGGCGCGGGCTGGCTGTAGTAGTCGGCCTGCGGGATCTGCTGCGTGCGGTCCTCGGGTGCCAGGGTCATGGCTCCTCCTCGATCTGGGCTGTTGCCTCCATGACATCTACCCAGCTTGGGTCCGCGTTGTGCCGTTCCTAAGAATCGGCTGTGCCTTGGCGCCCGGTGCCGGACGCGACCGGTTCGTCCTCGGGGGCGGTCCGGCGTGGCAGCTCCACGACGATGGTCGCGCCCCCGCCCCGGGTCTCCTGGACCCGCACGTGGCCCCCGTGCGCCGCCACGATGGCCTGCACGATGGCGAGGCCCAGGCCGTTGCCGCCACCCTTGCCGCGGCTGCGTGACCAGTCGGCCCGGTAGAAGCGCTCGAAGACGTTCTGGCGGTCCTCCTCGGGGATGCCGGCACCGTGGTCGCGCACGTGGAGGGCGACGTGGCCGACGTCGACCCGGCCGACGAGGATCTCGATGGGCGTGCCGTCGGGTGTGTGCACGCGGGCGTTGGTGACGAGGTTCGTCACCACCTGGCGCAGCTGCTGCTCGTCGGCGCGCAGCTCGGTCGGCTCGATCGGGCCGTTGATGCCGGTCGCGACGATGTGGCGGCCGGGCGCGATGGTGCGGGCGTCCTGGGCCGCGTCGGCCGCGAGCACCGCGAGGTCGACGGGCTGCAGCTCGAGCGGGCGCTCGCCGTCGAGCCGCGCCAGGGTGAGCAGATCCTCCACGAGGCCGCTCATCCGGGTCGCCTCGGACTCGATGCGGCCCATCGCGCCGGTGACGGCGTCGGCGGTGGGCAGGGCGCCCTGCCGGTAGAGCTCGGCGTAGCCGCCGACGGCCGCGAGAGGGGTGCGCAGCTCGTGCGACGCGTCGGCGATGAAGCGGCGCATCTTGGCCTCGTTGGCCTCGCGCACGGCGAAGCTCTGCTCGATGCGGGCGAGCATGGCGTTGAGCGACCGCGACAGCGAGGCGACCTCGTCGTCGCTGTCGGGCACGTCGATGCGCTGCGTGAGGTCGCCGACGGCGATCTTGGCGGCGGTGTCCTCGATGCGGGTGAGCGGCCTGAAGGTGCGCCGCACGAGGTACCAGCCGAGCAGCGCCGTGAGGAGCAGCGCGATCGCGCCGATGCCGGCGGCATACAGGAGGAACTGGTTGACGGTCGCGTCGAGCGGCTTCACCGGCAGGGCCACGACGACGATCGCGGTGCGGTCGACGTTGAGCCTCGCGAGCACGACCCACTGGCCCTCGCCGCTCTCGGAGCCGACCTGGAACGTCGACCGTTTGACGACGTCCGGGTCGGAGACGCGTGGCGTGGGGATGTCGGCCCGGGCGGCCTCGACGAGGACAGCCTCACCGAGCGACTCGACCCGGCCGGTCGAGAGGTCGACGACGCGCGCGGTGAAGTTGGTCGGCAGTCGGGAGCCGGTGAGCTGCTTCAGCTCGGAGAGCTCGACCGAGGCGAGGCTCGTCGAGTAGACCTGGAGCTCCTGCTCCGTCTGGCTGAGGAGGTAGGCGCGCAGCAGCGCGCCCACGACGATCGAGGTGACGGCGAGCGCCACGGCGATGAGGCCGAGGGTGACGCCGAGCAGTCGCCAGCGCAGCGGCACCGCGCCGAGCCGACGCGGCAGGGAGGGCCGGGCGGTCGTGGGCGAGGAGGCCGTCCGTGGGGTCACGTCGGGCTCCGCGTCAGGCGGTGGTCGGCTCGGGAGGCACTCGCAGAACGTAACCCACGCCGCGCTTGGTGTGGATGAGCGACGGCCCGTCGGCGTCGATCTTGCGCCGCAGGTAGGAGATGTAGGACTCGACGATGCCGGACTCGCCGCGGAAGTCGTAGTCCCAGACGTGGTCGAGGATCTGCAGCTTCGACAGCACCCGGTTCGGGTTGAGCAGCAGGTAGCGCAGCAGCTTGAACTCGGTGGGGGACAGGTCGATGACCCGGCCGCCTCGCCGCACCTCGTGGGAGTCCTCGTTCAGCTCGAGGTCGTGGAACTTCAGGGTGGCGCCGTCGTCGATCTGACCCCGCGTGCGGCGCAGCACCGCGCGGATGCGGGCGATGACCTCCTCGAGGCTGAACGGCTTGGTCACGTAGTCGTCGCCGCCCACGGTCAGGCCCTGGATCTTGTCGCCGGTCGCGTCGCGTGCGGTGACGAAGACGATCGGCTGCTGGCGACCGCGGTCGCGCAGTCGGCGCGTCACCTCGAAGCCGTCGACGTCGGGGAGCATGACGTCGAGCACGACGAGGTCGGGCTCAGACTCCGCCGCGATGGCGAGGGCGGTGGTGCCGTCGCCGGCCGTCTCGACCTCGAAGCCGGCGAAGCGCAGCGACGTCGCGAGCAGCTCACGGATGTTCGGCTCGTCCTCGACGACGAGGAGGCGCGCCTCTGGCGCGGGCGCTGTCTGGGTGTCCACGGTCCCAGTGTCGGCATGTTGGCTGGGAGTTGGCTGGGAGTCCGCTCGAATCATCACGAAGAAGTCCAGAACGATGGCGCGAAACAGTGATAAGGGACAAACTGGACGCACATTCCCTCGGGGCTCTCGACGCAGGAGTACGGCATGAATCGCAGCAGGATCAGGTCCCTCGTCGCGACCGGCGCGGTCGTCGTCACGTGCGGTGTGGGTGCCGCGGTGCTCGCCCCCGCGGCCGTGGCGACGCCACAGCATCCGACCCCTCTCGACGCGGTGCCCGCGGCGGAGGCCGCGGCGGCACCCGCCTTCGACGCGTTCGGAGCGGGTGCGGCTGCGCTGGCCACGCTCCGAGGCCAGGAGCTCACCGAGCTCACGGCGGCCATCGCTGCCGACG
>JABFXB010000280.1 GCA_013361975.1 Dermatophilaceae bacterium | reverse complement strand
GTCGTAGGCGAGGTTGGCGGAGAGCCAGCGCTCGGCCTCGGCGAGCGTCCAGCCCTTGCGGTCGGCGTAGTCCTGCACCTGGTCGCGGCCGAGCCGCCCGACGACGAAGTACTGCGACTGCGGGTGCGAGAAGTACCAGCCCGACACGGACGCGCCCGGCGCCATGGCCATGCTCTCGGTCAGCGTCATCCCGGTGTGGGTCTCGACGTCGAGCAGGCTCCACAGCGTCTGCTTCTCGGTGTGCTCGGGGCAGGCCGGGTAGCCGGGAGCGGGCCGGATGCCGGTGTACTGCTCCTTGATCAGCGCGACGTTGTCGAGGTGCTCGTCGGGCGCGTAGCCCCAGAACTCCTTGCGTACGCGTTCGTGCATGCGCTCGGCGAACGCCTCGGCGAGCCGGTCGGCGAGGGACTCGAGCAGGATCGCGTTGTAGTCGTCCAGAGCGGCCCGGAACTCGGCGACCCGCTCCTGGCTGCCGAGCCCGGCCGTCACGGCGAAGCCACCGATCCAGTCGTGCATGCCCTTCGGGGCGACGTAGTCGGCGAGCGAGCGGTTGGGCACGCCGGCACGGTGGTCGCCCTGCTGGCGCAGGTGGTGCAGCACCGCGTGCGGCTCGTTGCGCTCGTCGTCGAGGTAGACCTCGATGTCGTCACCGGTCGAGTTCGCCGGCCAGAACCCGATGACGCCGTTGGCGCGCAGCCAGCGCTCCTGCTCGATGCGGTCGAGCATCGCCTGCGCGTCGTCGTAGAGCTTGCGGGCCGCCTGACCGCTCGCCGGGTTGTTGAGGATGTCGGGGAAGCTGCCCTTGAGCTCCCACGCGTTGAAGAACGGCTGCCAGTCGATGTAGCGACGCAGCTCGCCGAGCGGGTAGTCGTGGAAGGCCTTGACGTGCTGGGAGGCCTTGTGCGACCGGGTGATCGACGAGACGTCGTGGTCCTGCTGGAGCAGCAGGTGCGGGTGCGGCGGACGGTGGTCGGACCAGTCGATCTCGCTGCGCCGCTCACGGGCCTGCTCGAGCGTGACGAGCGGCCGCTCGTGCTTGGTGGCGTGCCGGGCCCGGAGGGCGTCGTAGTCCTCCTTGACCTTGGCCATCAGCTTCGGGCGCAGCTCATCGCTGAGCAGGGCCGCCGCGGTCGGCACCGAGCGCGACGCGTCCTTGACCCAGACGACGGGGCCGTCGTAGCGCTGGTCGACCTTGACGGCGGTGTGCGCGCGCGAGGTCGTCGCACCCCCGATGAGGAGCGGGATCGTGAGGCCCTGGCGCTGCATCTCGGCGGCGAAGCCGACCATCTCGTCGAGCGACGGAGTGATCAGTCCGGAGAGACCGATGATGTCGGCGTCGTGCTCCTTGGCGGCGTCGAGGATCTTCTGCGCGGGCACCATGACGCCCAGGTCGATGACCTCGTAGTTGTTGCACTGCAGCACGACGCCGACGATGTTCTTGCCGATGTCATGGACGTCGCCCTTGACCGTGGCCATGACGATCGTGCCGTTGGTCTCCTTCTGCTTCGCCAGCTCGGGGTCGTTGGCCTTCTCCTCCTCGATGAACGGGATGAGGTACGCGACGGCCTTCTTCATGACCCGGGCGCTCTTGACGACCTGCGGCAGGAACATCTTTCCGGAGCCGAAGAGGTCGCCGACGACGTTCATGCCGTCCATGAGCGGGCCCTCGATGACCTCGATGGGCCGCCCGCCGCGCCCGGCGATCTCGGCACGCAGCAGCTCGGTGTCGGCCTCGATGTGGGCGTCGATCCCCTTGACGAGGGCGTGCGTGATGCGCTCGCCGAGAGGCAGGGCGCGCCACTCCTCCTCGCTGACCTCGGCCGCCTCGCCGGTCTTGTTGTACTCCTCAGCGATCTCGAGCAGGCGCTCGGCGGCGTCGGGACGCCGGTTGAGCACGACGTCCTCGATGCGCTCGCGCAGCTCGGGGTCGACCTCGTCGTAGACGGCGAGGGCGCCGGCGTTGACGATGCCCATGTCGAGGCCGGCCGCGATCGCGTGGTAGAGGAAGACGGCGTGGATCGCCTCGCGCACCGGGTTGTTGCCGCGGAAGCTGAACGAGACGTTCGAGATGCCGCCCGACACCTTGGCGCCGGGCAGGTTCTCCTTGATCCAGCGGGTGGCCTCGATGAAGTCGAGCCCGTAGGAGGCGTGCTCCTCGATGCCCGTCGCGACGGCGAAGACGTTGGGGTCGAAGATGATGTCCTCGGCCGGGAAGCCGACCTTCTCGGTCAACAGCTGGTACGCGCGCGAGCAGATCTGCTTGCGACGCTCGAGCGAGTCGGCCTGGCCCTCCTCGTCGAAGGCCATGACCACCGCGGCGGCGCCGTACTTGCGCACGAGGCGGGCGTGCTCGAGGAAGCGCTCCTCCCCCTCCTTCATGGAGATGGAGTTGACGATGGCCTTGCCCTGCACGCACTTGAGGCCGGCCTCGATGACCTCCCACTTCGAGGAGTCGACCATGACCGGCACGCGGCTGATGTCGGGCTCGCTCGCGACCAGCTTGAGGAAGCGGTCCATCGCCGCGACCCCGTCGATCATGCCCTCGTCCATGTTGACGTCGATGACCTGGGCGCCGTTCTCGACCTGCTGGGCGGCGACGGACAGGGCGGTGTCGTAGTCGCCGTCCTTGATCAGCGTGCGGAACCGGGCCGAGCCGGTGATGTTGGTGCGCTCGCCGACGTTGACGAAGAGGCTGTCCTCGGTGATCGTGAAGGGCTCGAGGCCCGATAGGCGCATGGCCGGCGGGATGGGGCCGAACTCGCGCCGTGGCTTGCCGTCGACGGCCTTGGCGATGGCGGCGATGTGCTCGGGGGTCGTGCCGCAGCAGCCTCCGACGAGGTTGACGAGACCGGCCTCGGCGAACTCGCCAATGATGGCCGCCGTCTCCTCGGGTGCCTCGTCGTACTCCCCGAACGCGTTCGGCAGTCCGGCGTTCGGGTAGCAGGACACGAACGAGTCTGCGATGCGGGCCATCTCGGCGATGTAGGGCCGCATCTCCTTCGCTCCCAGGGCACAGTTGAGGCCGACCGCCAGCGGCGAGACGTGTCGGATCGAGTCCCAGAACGCCTCGGTCACCTGGCCCGAGAGGGTGCGGCCGGAAGCGTCGGTGATGGTTCCCGAGACGACGACGGGCCAGCGCCGGCCCTGCTCCTCGAAGAGGGTCTCGACGGCGAAGATCGCCGCCTTGGCATTCAGGGTGTCGAAGATCGTCTCGATGAAGATGAGGTCGCTGCCGCCGTCGACGAGCCCACGCGCGGCCTCGAGGTAGGCGGCGACGAGCTGGTCGTAGCTGACGTTGCGCGCGCCGGGGTCGTTGACGTCGGGCGAGATCGAGGCCGTACGCGTGGTCGGCCCGAGCGCGCCCGCGACGAACCGCGGCTGGTCGGGGGTGCGCTCCGCCATGGTGTCGGCCTCGCGACGGGCCAGCGCGGCCGACTCGAAGTTCAGCTCGTAGGCGAGCTCCTCCATGCCGTAGTCCGACAACGAGATCGCGTTGGCGTTGAAGGTGTTGGTCTCGATGATGTCGGCGCCGGCCTCGAGGTACTCGCGGTGGATGCCGGCGATGATGTCCGGAGCCGTCAGCGTCAGGAGGTCGTTGTTGCCCTGCACGTCGCTGGGCCAGTCGGCGAAGCGCTCTCCGCGGTAGCCGGCCTCGTCGGGGCGGTCGCGCTGGATGGCCGTGCCCATGGCGCCGTCGAGGATCATGATGCGCTGACCGAGGATCTCGCGCAGGGTCTCGGTGGCATCAGGTCGCTGTTGCGACGAGGACACGGTGGCTCCTCTCTGCGGCGCGAGGTGAGCGCCGTCGGACGGGACCGGCCCGATTCTACGTACCTTCGGCCCCGGCCCGCGCCACCGCCCGTAGTGCGGGCACGACGGCGGCACGCCCGGCGACTCCGGCGCCACGAGGGCGGCAGGTCCTAGGCTGATGGGGTGGGCGCGAGGGCGGCCACGGTGAAGGAGATGACGTGCTGGAGTTCGAGGACGTGCCGGAGCTGACCAACCCGGTGCTCATCGCGGCCTTCGAGGGCTGGAACGATGCCGGCGAGGCCGCCACGAGCGCCGTCCGGCACCTGGCCGAGGTCTGGGATGCAGAGGTGGTGGCGGCCTTCGACCCCGAGGACTACTACGACTTCCAGGTCAACCGTCCGCGTGTCTCCATCGAGGACGGCCGGCGCCTGCTGTCCTGGCCGACGACGCGCGTCCTCGTCGCCACCGAGACGGGGCTCGACCGCGACGTCGTGCTCGTGCAGGGCATCGAGCCGTCGATGCGCTGGCGTGCGTTCTGCATCGAGCTGCTCGAGCTCGCCGACCAGCTCGGCGTCACGACCATCGTGACGATCGGGGCGCTGCTCGCCGACGTGCCGCACACGCGGCCCATCCCGGTGACCGCCACGGCCGAGGACGAGGCCGCCATCCACCGCTTCGACGTCGAGGGCTCCCGCTACGAGGGCCCGACCGGCATCGTCGGCGTGCTGAGCAACACCGCCAGCGAGTCCGGAATCCCCACGGTGTCCGCCTGGGCTGCCGTGCCGCACTACGCCGGCGCGGCGCCGTCGCCGAAGGCGACCCTGAGCCTGCTGCGCCGCGTCGAGTCACTGCTCGGCATCACCGTGCCGCACGGCGACCTCGAGGAGAGTGCCCGGGCCTGGGAGCGCGGCGTCGACGAGCTGGCGCAGTCCGACGAGGAGGTCGCCGAGTACGTCCAGGGCCTCGAAGAGGCCCAGGACACGGCCGAGCTGCCCGAGGCGAGCGGCGACGCGATCGCCCGCGAGTTCGAGCGCTACCTCCGTGGCCGCGACGACGACCAGACCGGCCGCTGACCCACCCCTCCCAACCCGATCGAGAGAACGCTCCGTCACCACCCGAACGTGACGGAGCGTTCTCTCGATCGGAGTAGGAGATCGAAGGCACGCTCAGACGGCGAACTCAGCGTTCTCTCGATCGGGCAGGCGAGCCCACCCCCCTGATCGAGAGAACGCTCCGTCTCTGCGTGTCTCGATGTCAGAGGCGGACGCCGAGGAGGGCGTCGAGGGCGCGGCCGAGCACGCCGGGCGCGCCCGGGTCGTCGCCGCCGCGCGTCAGCGCCTGGCTGGCCCACCGGTCGACGGCGTCGAGCGCTCGCGGGCTGTCGAGGTCGTCGGCCAGTGCCGCACGGATGTCGTCGACCGTCTGGTCGGCGACCGGACCGCCATTGCCCGACAACGCCTTTCGCCACGTGTCGAGTCGCTGCTGCGCCTCGACCAGCTGGTCGTCGTGCCAGATCCAGTCGTGGGCGTGGTGCCGGGCCAGCAGAGCGAGGCGGATGGCCATCGGGTCGACGCCCTCACGCCGGAGCGTCGAGACCAGCACGAGGTTGCCCTTGCTCTTGCTCATCTTCTCGCCGTCGAGACCCACCATCCCCTGGTGCACGAAGGCGCCCGCGAACGAGCTCGCACCGCTGAGCGCACGACCGTGGGCGGCGCTCATCTCGTGGTGCGGGAAGACGAGGTCGGTGCCGCCGCCCTGGACGTCCACGGGCACGCCGAGGTGGTCGAGGGCGATGCACGCGCACTCGATGTGCCAGCCGGGCCGGCCGGAGCCGAGCGAGCCGCCGTCCCACTCGGGCTCGCCCTCGCGGTGAGCGCGCCACAGCAGCGCGTCGAGCCGGTTGCGCTTGCCCACGCGGTCGGGGTCTCCCCCGCGCTCCTCGAAGACCTCGAGCATGCCGGACTCGTCGAGGTGGCTCACGGAGCCGAACCGCGGGTCCTTGGCGACGTCGAAGTAGTAGTCCAGCGCACCCTCGCGCGACGCGTCGGGCGCCGGGACGGCATACGCCCACCCGTCGGCGACGAGCTTCTCGATCGGCGCGACGAAGGTCGGGATGCTCTCGACGGCCCCGAGGTACTCGTCGGGCGGGATCACTGCGAGTGCCGTCATGTCCTCGCGGAAGAGGGCGATCTCGCGGGTGGCGAGGTCGCGCCAGTCGACACCGTCGCGCTCGGCACGCTCCAGCAGCGGGTCGTCGATGTCGGTGATGTTCTGCACGTAGCGGACGTTGTGGCCGCTGTCGCGCAGCACGCGGCCGAGCAGGTCGAAGGTGACGTAGGTGGCGGCGTGGCCCATGTGCGTCGCGTCGTAGGGCGTGATGCCGCAGACGTAGACCGTGACCGAGTCACCGCCGGCGACGGGCACGAGCTCGCCGGATGCCGTGTCGCGGACCCTCACCTCGGGTGCGCTGCCGGGGACCTGGGGGATGAACGGCATCGGCCAGCTTCTCACCCCGAGACTCTATCTCCCGACCCGAGCTCGACCTGCTCGGGGTTCGTGGGTCGGGAAGCGGCGCCGCCAGGCCGGCACGACGCCCGTCGACTCAGAGGGGCGGCCAGGGCACCGAGGGCCAGTCCGGGCTGGGGAACGGGTGCACGCCCTTCTCGAGGAGCCGTCGGACCCGTCGCGCCAAGGCCTCGAGGTCGTCCCCGGGCAGCAGGTCGTCGAGCCGCGCCCTGGAGGCGTCGTCGTCGAGAGCTTGCTGCAGTCGGCGCAGCCGGCCGGCGTCGGCCTCGGTGAACGGCTCGCCGGCCCAGCCCCACAGGACGGTGCGCAGCTTCGGGGTCGGCGAGAACGTCACCCCGTGGTCGATGGCCCACAGCCGACCGTCCTCGTCGCGCAGGCAGTGCGAGCCCTTGCGGTCGGAGTTGTTGAGCGCGGCGTCGAGGACCGCGAGCGAACGCACGTCGTCGGCCGCGCTGTGCACCACCGTGACGGCGGCACCTCCGGGCGTCTCGCCGTCGAGCACCGCGCGCCAGCCGTCGGGAGTGTGCCCCTCGGGCACGAGGTCGACCACGCGGTCGTCGGCCACCGGGTCGAAGGGGTT
This sequence comes from Dermatophilaceae bacterium, assembly GCA_013361975.1. GTDB lineage: Bacteria > Actinomycetota > Actinomycetes > Actinomycetales > Dermatophilaceae > Terrabacter. Next base: position 14,594 of record JABFXB010000280.1, on the reverse strand, counting down.
GCCGATCCACAGCTGGACCGAGCCGGGTCCGAGCGGCCCGTCGCGCATGACGGTCGGGGGCACGACGTCCCAGCCGCCGAGCTCTGAGACGACGCAGGCCGCGACCTCGCGCCCCGCGAGCGTGCCCTCGGGAAAGTCCCAGAGCGGGCGCTCTCCGCGCACGGGCTTGTAGATGACGTGGCCGCCGGGCAACGTCGAGACCGTGGCCAGCACGGCGAGGTTCGAGGAGTCGGTGATGCGACCGACCACCTCGATCTCGCCGGTCAGGTCGACCGGCGACGGCGTCTGCTCAGCGCTTGTAGCCATTGGCCCGCGGGCAGACGTGGCCCGTGGGGTCGAGCGGGTTGCCGCAGAACGGGCAGGGCGGACGCCCTGCAGCGACCAGGGCGTTGGTGCGGCGGGCGAAGGCGCGGGCCTCCGCCGGACCGAGACTGACACGGATCGAGTTGCGCGCGAGCGGACCGACCTCGTCGGTGTCGTCGTCGACCTCGTCGGGGTCGTGGTCGTGGCACTCGATGACGACCCGCTGGCGGTCCTCGTCCCACGCGAGCGAGAGCGTCTGCACCCGCCAGTCCTCGTCGAACGGCGTCTGCAGCGGCTCGGTGTCCTCCGGCGCGCCGCCGGGCTCGCCGGGCTCCACGGCCGCCACCGGCGCGAGCTGGTCGAGTACGTCGTTGATGCGGTCGGCGAGGATCGAGACCTGCTGCTTCTCGACCCCGACGGTGACCACCAGTGGGCCCGAGCTCGCCTGGAGGTAGAAGGCCCTCTGGCCGGCCGGGCCGACCGTCCCTGCGACGAACCGGTCAGCGGGATCGAAGTCCTGGACCGTCATGGAAACGACCCTATCCGACGCCGTCGGGGGCGCCCGCGCCACCGCCGACGACCGCGTCGCCCTCCTCGGCCGCGGGCTTCTCGGGCGGCCGCAGCCCGGCGAGGTCTCCACCGACGTCGTTGAGCCGGAGCACGAACGGCTTGCGGCTGGTGTAGCGCACGACGCTCACCGACGCCGGGTCGACGTTGATGCGCTGGAAGTCGTCGAGGTGCGCGCCGGTGGCGTGCGACAGGATCGACTTGATGACGTCGCCGTGGGACACCGCCACCCAGACGGCGTCCTTGCCGTGCGTCTCGAGGATGCGGGCGTCGGTCTCGCGGACGGCGCGCAGCGCCCGGTCCTGCATCTCGACCATCGACTCCGCCGGGTATGCCGCCGAGTCGGGGAAGCGGGCGTCGCTGGGTCGGTCCTGCACGACCTTCCACAGCTCCTCGCGGGCCAGCTCGGAGATCGGCCGCCCCGTCCACGCGCCGTAGCGGCACTCGCCGAAACCGTCGTGCACGCTGCGGGCGACGTGGCCGGGCAGGGCCGCAGCCAGCAGGTCGGCGGTCTGCACGCAGCGGTCGAGGGGCGAGCTGACGACCTCGGCGACCGGCAGCACGGCCGACGCGAGCCGCTGCCCCACCGCCGCCGCCTGCGCCTCGCCGGTCTCGTCGAGGAAGACGCCGGGCATCCATCCGGCGAGTACGCCGGAGGTGTTCGCGCTCGATCGACCGTGGCGCACGAAGATGACGGTGGGCACGAGCGCCAGCCTAGACGCGGCAGCGCACGACCCGGCATACGGCCGTTTCGGGCTGCGCCTCACGGAAGCTTTCAGCGTCGCGTGGTCACATAGGGCTGTGATCGTGGACAAAGCCATCTACCGCAACGGCCGGCGGCAGGGCTGCGGCGACCTCAGCGACGAGCTCGACGTGCTGCGCCTGACCCAGGACGGCTTCCTCTGGATCGGTCTCAAGGACCCGACCGACGACGAGTTCGCCCTCGTCAACGAGGAGCTGCACCTGCACCCGCTGGCCGTCGAGGACGCCGTGAACGGCCGCCAGCGGGCGAAGATCGAGAAGTACGAGTCCTCGGTCTTCGTCGTGCTGAAGACGCTGCGCTACATCGAAGCGACGAGCGACATCGAGACCGGCGAGGTGATGCTCTTCATCGGCGACCGGTTCGTCGTCACCGTGCGCCACGGCGAGGGCAACCCGCTCGCCGGGGTGCGCCAGCGTCTCGAGACCGAGCCGGAGCGCCTGGGCCACGGCTCGATGACGGTGCTCCACGCGGTGATGGATTCCGTCGTCGACAACTACGTCGTCGTCGACCGGGAGGTGCGCAAGGACCTCGAGAGCATCGAGGAGCAGGTCTTCGCCTCCGACGAGGGCGGCGACGCCAACACGATCTACCGCCTCAAGCGTGAGGTCCTCGAGTTCCGGCGCGCCAGCCAGCCGCTCGCCGACACGCTGGCGCAGTTCATGGAGCGGGGCCCGACCTCGATGCTGTCGGCCGAGATCATCCCGTTCTTCCGCGACGTCGCCGACCACCTGCGGCTCGTCAACGACCACGTCGAGTCGTACGACCGGCTGCTCACCGACGTGCTGTCGGCCCACCTGGCCAGCGTCTCGGTGAAGCAGAACGAGGACATGCGCCGCATCTCCGCCTGGGTCGCCATCGCCGCCGTGCCGACGATGATCGCCGGGATCTACGGCATGAACTTCCAGCGCATCCCCGAGCTGACGGCCAGCGTCCACGTCGGGGGCGGCGAGTTCTACTACGGCTACTTCGTCGTGCTGGCCGTCATGGCCGCCGCCTGCGTCGGCCTCTACCGCGCCTTCAAGCGCTCCGGTTGGTTGTAGCGCGACGCCGCCACCCCGGGTCGGGGTGGCGGCGTCGGCCGACGTGCTGAGCGGAGGCGGCGTCAGGTGGCGGAGATGACCGCCGTGGCCAGACCCACGACGAGCAGCAGGCCGAGCGCGACGCGGTACCAGACGAACGACAGCAGGCTGTTGCTCGCGACGAACTTGAGCAGCCAGGCGATCGACGCGTACGCGACGATGAAGGCGACGACGAGGCCGACGAGGACCGGGCCGATGCCGAGGGCCGACAGACCGTCCTTCTCCTCGACGGCCTGGAAGAGCCCGGCGGCTGTCAGGGCGGGGATGGCGAGGAAGAAGCTGAGCCGCGTGGCCGTCACCCGGTCGATGCCGCGCGCGAGACCGGCGGAGATCGTCGCACCCGAGCGGGACACGCCGGGGATGAGCGAGAAGCACTGGACGAGGCCGATGACGAGACCGTCGACGGGTCGCACCGAGTGCTCGCCGCGCACCACCCCACGCGACTCGTAACGGGTGTGGATGCGCTCGGCGACCACCATGACGGCGCTCCACAGCACGAGCGCCGCGGCGACGACCCACAGGCTTCGCAGGGCTCCGGAGATGATGTCGCGGAAGACGAAGCCGACGATGCCCACGGGGATCGAGCCGATGATCACCGCCCAGGCCAGGCCGTAGTCGGGGTCCTTGCGGGCCTCGGCGCTGCCGAGGCCGCGGAACCACGCGACCGCGAAACGGACGATGTCGCGGAAGAAGTAGAGCAGCGTCGCCGCGATGGCGCCGAGCTGGATGACGGCGGTGTAGGCCGTCACGGCCAGGTCGTCGACCTTGAGCCCGAGCAGCTGCTCCGTGATGGTCAGGTGTCCGGTCGAGGACACGGGGAGGTACTCGGTCAGGCCTTCGACGACGCCGAGGATGACGGCGTCGAGGTAGCTGAGGTCAGCCATGGGTCAGGGAGAACCTTCTGCGCAGAGGGACAGGTCCGGCCGCCCCCAACGGGTCGGGCGGCCGCGCGGCACAATGTCGCACCCTATCCAGAACGTCCGCTGGGAAGACCAGCGACCTCCGCGACGACGTGGAGGGTTGCAACGGCTTGGTCGCGCGTCATCCCCCCGCCCACGGCGACGGCCAGGGTCGTGACGCCGGACTGCTCGTAGCGGCTGATGCGCTGCGCGACGCGCGCCGGCGACCCGAGCAGTGCCGTCTCGTCGATGAACTCGAGCGGCACCGCGGCCGCGGCCTCCCGGTGGCGGCCCGCGAGGTAGAGGTCCTGGATGCGGGCCGCGGCGTCCTCGAACCCCATCCGGCAGGCCAGCTGGTTGTAGAAGTTCTGCTCGCGCGAGCCCATCCCGCCGATGTAGAGGGCGCAGTAGTCGCGCACGTGGTCGGCCGCCTCCTCGACGTCGTCGACGAGCACGACCGGCGTGGTGGCGACGACGTCGAACCCCGACAAGGGGTCGTCCGTCGTCCCGTGCCCGCCCGTACGCCGCCCCTTCGCGAGCGTGTCGAGCAGGTCGGTCGCGTGCGCGGGGCTGAAGAAGATCGCCAGCCAGCCGTCGGCGATCTCGCCGGTCAGCTCGAGGTTCTTCGGCCCCACCGCGGCGAGGTAGACCGGCAGGTCGGGCCGCACCGGTCGCGCCGACAGCTTGAGCGCCTTGCCGGGCCCACCGGGCAGGGGCAGCGGGTAGTGCGGGCCGGCGTGGGTGACCGTGTCGCGCCGCAGTGCTGCCCGCACGATCTCGACGTAGTCACGCGTGCGACCGAGCGGGCTCCGGAACGGCACGCCGTGCCAGCCTTCGCTGACCTGCGGTCCGGACACGCCCAGCCCCAGCCGGAAGCGGCCGCCCGACATCGTGTCGATGGTCGCCGCCGTCATGGCCGTCATCGCAGGCGTGCGCCCGGGGATCTGCATGACCGCCGACCCGAGACCGACGTGCTCGGTGAGTGCGCCGATCCAGGCGAGCATCGACGGGCTGTCGGAGCCGTACGCCTCGGCCACCCACACGCTGTCGTAGCCGAGCCGGTCCGCCACCTGGGCCACCGCCACCTGGTCGGGGCCCGTCGTGCCGCGCCCCCAGTAGCCAAGGTTCACACCGATCCTCATGGGTCGCAGGCTATCGGCGTGGCGCCGGCCGTGCCGCGCGCCGGCAGCGAGGTGTCGCCCACTACCGTTCGGGACATGCGCAGGCGTCTCGGCTCGTCCGGTCTCTCGGTCACCCCCCTCGCCCTCGGGACCATGCTCTGGGGCAACGCCGTCGACCGGCACGAGGCCGGCGACCACCTGCGCGCCTTCGTCGAGGCCGGCGGCAACCTCGTCGACACGGCATACGGCTACGGGGGCGGCGACGCCGAGACGATCCTGGGCACACTGCTCGACGGCACCGTGCCTCGCGACGACCTCGTCATCTGCACCAAGGCCGGCATCTCTCGGGCCCGCGGCGAGCGTCGCGTCGACGTGTCGAGGCGGGGCCTGATGGCTCAGCTCGAGACCTCGCTGCGGCGGCTCGGCACCGACCACGTCGACCTGTGGCTCGTGCACACGTGGTCCGACGACGTGCCCCTGTCGGAGACGTTGTCGGCGCTCGAGTGGGCCGCGACCTCCGGTCGGGCCCGCTACGTCGGCGTGTCCAACTACTCCGGCTGGCAGTCCGCGAGGGCCTTCAGCCTGCTCGAGTCCGCCCGAATTCCGCTGGTGGCCAACGAAGTCGAGTACTCCCTCGTATGCCGCACCGCTGAGCACGAGGTCGGCCCCGCGGCGACCGCGCTGGGCTTCGGACTGCTCCCCTGGTCGCCGCTCGGCCGGGGTGTGCTGACGGGCAAGTACCGCAACGGGATCCCGTCGGGGTCGCGGGCGGCGTCGGTCGACTTCCCCGGCTTCGCCGAACGATTCCTCGGTGAGCAGCCGGCGCGGGTGGCCGAGGGCGTGGCGATGGCCGCACGCGGCCTGGGCGTCAAGCCCGTCGAGGTGGCGCTGGCGTGGGTGCGTGACCGGCCCGGCGTCGCGGCGCCCATCGTCGGGGCGCGCACCGCCGCCCAGCTGCGCTCGTCGCTGGCCAGCCTCGAGGTGGTGCTCCCCGAGGAGATCGTCTCGGCGCTCGACGACGTGTCTGCCTAGCGCGGCAGGTCAGGCGCGGGCACCAGCTCCGTTGCTGACCTCGAGATCGTCGTCCTCGTCGTCGTCGTCGTCATCCTCGTCGTCATCGTCGTCGTCCTCGTAGTCGTCATCGTCGAGGTCGTCGAGGTCGTCGTCCACCTCGTCGTCGAGGTCGTCATCCTCGTCGAGGTCATCATCGTCGTCGTCGTCGTCATCGTCGTCGAGGTCGTCGTCGTCCTCGTCGTCGTCGTAGTCGTCGGAGTCGAGCCCGGCGTAGACGCGCCCCTCGGTGCCGTCCTCGTCCTCGTGACCGTCGAAGTCGTCGCCGTAGATGGCGAGCGGCGTCGCGACCTCGGTCGCCTCGTAGAGCGCCTCGTCGTAGTCGTCGAAGGCCTCGGCGAGGTCCTGGGCCGCAGCCATCACCATCGGGTGGTCGGGGTCCCGGCTCGCGTTGGCGGCCTCGTAGTGTCGTTCCAGGGCGGCGACCAGCTGCTCGAGGGCGGAGCGGGGATCCACTGTCATGCCTCGACGGTAGTCGACCCGGAGCACCGTGGGCAGAGATTCCGGACGGTCAAAACGGCCCGCCGACCCTCCGTGGACGCAAGCGGTCCCGCAGCGAACCGTGCTCGCTGCGGGACCGTCACCCGCCGTTGGCGGCGCGTTCACCCGCGCCCGTGCTCGAGGCTCAGAGCGGAGCCTTGACCGTGTCGGCCGCGGCGGGGGCCTTGATGTCGACGGGCTCGCCGTACTTCCCCATCGTCATGTCGGCCTTGACGCCCATCAGGTCGAAGGTGACCTTGCGCAGCTGGTTCTTCTCGTCGAGCCACGCGGTGTAGTTGATGGTGTCGGGCAGCTTGGTCTTATCGCTGCTCGGCAGCTGTGACTGCATGGCCTTGGTGTCGAGCACCAGGTCGTACTTGAAGGCCTTGTCGCCGTCGACGGTGTCCTCACCGACGAACTTCACGTCGGTGACGGCGGCGCCGAACTGGTCGTACATCTTGGTCGGGTCGGCCTGGTTGAGCGACTCGGCGAGCTGCTTGCCCATGGTCGAGCTGCTGTCGATGACGGCCCACTTGCCGGCGGCGAGGCCCGGGAAGCCCTTCATGAAGATCTTCTTGTCGACCAGGATCATGTCGAGCTTCATCGACGGACCCATGTCCATCGACATCTTCATCGCGGGGCTGGCGGCGTCGATCTTCGTGTCGCCCGTGATGGCGACCTTCTGGCCGGCGGCGTCCATGTCCATGGTGACGTGGGCGGTCGTGGCGTTCTTGCCGGCGGCCTTCATCGCGGCGACGAACGAGGCCTTGTCCTTGTAGGGCTGGCCGGCGGCCGGGGTGTCGCTGGTCGCCACGCTCGACGACTGGCCGGCAGTCTGTCCGGTGGCCGGGGCCGGGGTGTCGCTCTTGCCGCAGGCGGCCACGCCGAGGACGGCGGGAAGGACGATGACTGCTGCCGCGGTGCGGCGGATGTTCCACTTCATGGTTGTTGACCTCCTGGGCCCTCGACGCCGGGCCCTGCCCGGCGGTTCCCCCCGGGCCGTGGCCGACGCCGAGGGACGTCGGCGACCTCGGATGACCCAGCGACGGTATCGCGGCCCGGTGACCGCGACACAACGGCATACGGTCTCGTTGGGATCACGGTTGGTGTCAGAATGGCGGCGATGACGGAGTACGAGTACCGGGTCCTGACGTTCGACCGCCACACGTCCAAGGCCCAGGCGCGGCAGGCGGTGCGCGAGCACGCCGAGTACGGCCGGTGGGAGCTGTCCCGCACCGTCATCTACGAGGGCGGCGTGCGCCGGATGTGGCTGCGCCGGCGCATCATGCGGGTCGAGCGCACGGCCTGAGGCAGCCCGACGCCCCTCGGTCAGCAGGTGCGCAGGAAGTCGCCGAGCACGCGCGCGCCGAACCGCAGCGAGTCGACGGGCACCCGCTCGTCGATGCCGTGGAACATCGGCGCGAAGTCGAGGTCGGCGGGCAGGCGCAGCGGGGCGAAGCCGTAGCCGCTGATGCCGAGCCGGCCGAGCGCCTTGTTGTCGGTGCCGCCCGAGAGGCAGTAGGGCAGCACGGCGGCCGACGGGTCCTCGCGCAGCAGCGACTGCTTCATCGACTCGACGAGGTCGCCCGAGAACGGCGCCTCCAGCGCGACGTCGCGGTGCACGACCTCGACCTCGACGTGCTCCCCCGCCAGCTCGCGGATCGTCGCCATGAGCGACTCCTCGTGCCCCGGGAGGAAGCGACAGTCCAGGGCCGCGGACGCGGTCTGCGGGATGACGTTGTGCTTGTAGCCCGACTCGAGCATCGTCACGTTGGCGGTGTCGCGCAGCGTGCCGCGGACGAAGCCCTGTGCACCCCCGAGAGCACCGAGCAGCGGCTCGAGGTCGTCACCGGCCGGGATGCCGGTCATCGTGCCGAGCGTGTCGAGCAGCTCTCGCACCGAGGCGATGTACTCGCGCGGCCACTCGTGCGCGGCGATCCGGCCGATGGCAGCCGCGAGGCGCACGATGGCGTTCTCGTCGTTGGGGACCGAGCCGTGCCCGGCCCGCCCGTGGGCATGCAGCCGGAGCCAGGCGATGCCCTTCTCGGCGGTCTGGAGCAGGTACGCGCGCTGCTCGCCCTGCGGCGTGGGCACCGTCACGCTGTAGCCGCCGACCTCGCTGACCGCTTCGGTGACCCCGTCGAACCACTGCGGGTGGTGGTCGACGAACCAGTGGCTGCCGAGCGTGCCGCCGGCCTCCTCGTCGGCGAAGAAGACGAACGTCGTGTCGCGCGCCGGCTTGGTGCCGGTGCGGGCGAAGTGGCGGATGTTCGCGAGGATCATCGCGTCCATGTCCTTCATGTCGACGGCGCCGCGGCCCCAGATGCAGCCGTCGCGCTCCTCGGCCGCGAAGGGGTCGACCTGCCAGTCGGCCGCACTGGCCGGCACGACGTCGAGGTGGCCGTGCACGGCGAGGCCCGGACGCGAGCCGTCCTCTCCGTCGATCCGCACGACGACGGTGGCCCGGCCGGGCTCGCTCTCGAGAAGGGTCCCCTCGAGGCCGGCCTCGGCCAGCTCGGCCATGACGTACTCGGCGGCCTTGCGCTCCCCCGGGCCCGAGCCGTCGCCGTAGTTGGACGAGTCGATGCGGATGAGCTCGGCGCAGATGCGGGCGACCTCGTCCTCCGGTGCGAGCGTGGTCGGCGAGGTGCGGTCGGCGTCGGCGTGGCTCATGCGAGCCAGCGTATGCCGCCGCCCCCGGGGCCGCCGGTGCGGTCCGTCCCGATGCGGCCTGCAGCGGTCGGGGCCGTTTGGTCTTTTCGGGTGGCCCCGTGCTAACGTTTCGCCTCGCCGCAAGGGAATCCCACGAGCCCCTTGCACACCTTGTCGGGGTGGCGGAATGGCAGACGCGCTAGCTTGAGGTGCTAGTGCCCTTAACGGGCGTGGGGGTTCAAGTCCCCCCCTCGACACCAACGAAGGCCCCCGGGTTCCTGCAGGTCAGGAGCCCGGGGGCCTTTCTCGTGCCGCCGTCGCGCGGCGGGAGTCGTCAGGAGGCGATGTCGCTCGGCGCGGTCTCGTCGTAGAGCACGGCGAGACGCCGGTCGGGGTCGAGACGTGGGAGCACGGCGTCGGCGATCGCGTGCAGCTGGCCGACCTGCTCGGGCGTCAGGGCGTCGAGCACCGTCGCGCGCACGGTGCCGACGTGCCCCGGAGCCGCCTGCACGACGGTCTGCCACCCCTTCTCGGTGAGCCTGGCGTTCGTCGCCCTGCCGTCCTCGGGGCACTGGAACCGCTCGATGAGCCCCCGCTCGTCCAGCCGCCGCGACACGTGTGACAGCCTCGTGAGCGTCGCGTTGGTCAGGCGCCCGAGCTGGGTCATGCGCAGGGTGCGCTCCGGCGCCTCGGAGAGCATCGCGAGGACGAAGTACTCGAAGTGCGAGAGACCCGAGTCGCGTCGCAGCTGGGTGTCGAGCGCACCGGGGAGCAGCTCCACCACCGCCATCAGCTTGAGCCATGCCGCGCGCTCGTCGTCGTCGAGCCATCTCGTGTCCATGCCTCCATCGTAGGCTTTAGTTGACGCTACAACCAAACCGTGCCATCGTTGGTTGAACACGCAACTACCTCTGAGGAGCCGTCATGAGCACGTCGTTCGCCCCACCCGCCGTCGCGTACGCCGGGAGCGACGACCCGCACGCGCCCCTCGTCGTCCTGCTCCACGGGCGCGGCTCGCACGAGCGCGAGATCATCTCGCTGGCAGCGCACCTCCCCCGCGGCGCCACGTATGCCGCCGTGCGCGCGCCGATCGCCGAGGGCGGCGGCTACGCGTGGTTCGCCAACCGCGGCATCGGCCGCCCGGTCGCCGAGTCGCTCGCCGACACGATGTCGTGGTTCCGCACCTGGCTCGACGACGTCGCGCCCGCCGGACGCCCCGTGCTGCTCGCCGGCTTCAGCGGTGGCGCCGCCTTCGCCGGCGGCCTCGTGCTCGCCGACCCCGCTCGCTACGTCGGCGCGGCCGTCCTCTACGGCACCCTGCCCTTCGACGCCGGGGTCCCGGTCACGCCGTCGCGGCTCGCCAACCTGCCGGTGTTCGTCGCGCAGGGCGACGCCGACCACGTCATCCCCCGCGAGCTGCTCGACCGCACGTGGACCTACCTGCTCGGCGAGTCCGGCGCGCCCACCTGGGCCCACCGCGACCCCAGCGGCCACGGCATCACGCCGGCGTCGCTGAGACAGCTCGCCGAGTGGGTCCAGGCCCGACTCTCGCAGGTGCTCGAGCGCGGTCCGGTGCCGGTCGGGGTGCCGGCAGACGTCGCCTGGCCCACCATCGCGGGTGGCGCGCTCGCCCACCGCACCGGTGCCCGACCCGACGTCGCCTGGTCCATCCCCCAGCAGCAACAGTCCGACAACGCGCCGGCCGAGCTGCAGGAAGAGCTCTACGCGCGCGTCAGCGCCCTGCCCGGCGTCTCCTCCGGCCCGTCGCGCATCTCCGTGCCGGGCGCGCGCGGGCTCCTGCTCGAGAACGGCGCCGGACCCGACGAGGCCTTCCTGGTCCCCAGGGCCCGCGAGTTCGCCCACCTCCACCCCGGCTACGACGGCTCCCTGCACCTCGCCCTGCCCGCCGCCCAGGCCGCCGACCTCGTCGCGCACGGGTGGGGCACCCCTCACCCGTGGGCCGGTGGTCGCCTCACGCCGGGCTTCGTCATGGTCTTCGGGCCTCGCGACGCCGCCGAGCTCGAGGTGGTCACGGGGATCGTGGCCGCCAGCCACGCCTACGCGTCCGGTGCACGAGACACGGAGTCCGCGGCACCGCTCCGGCCCGATCGGTCGGCGAACTAGTCTGGCCGGGTGAGCCAGCCGCACCGCAGCGAGAGCCCCTCCCACACGCTCGCCGACGACCTCTACGACGTCCTGGGGCTGGTGCGCCGGCGCTCGCGCCGGCTCGTCGGTGCACCCTTGCCCGAGCTCGACCTCTCCGGCGCCCAGCTCGAGCTGGTCCGCGTGATCCGCCGCAACCCCGGGGTGACCGTGGCCGACGCCGCCGGAGTCCTGGGGCTGGCCCCCAACACCGTCTCCACGCTGGTGGGGCAGCTCGTGTCGCTCGACGTGGTCGTGCGCGAGCGCGACGAGCGCGACCGCCGTGTCGCCCGCCTGCACCTCACGACGCACGCGCGCACGGCGGTCGAGCTCTGGCGTGACCAGCGCGCCCACGCGATGGCCTCGGCGCTCGACTCGCTCGACGCCTCCGCCCGCGACCGCATCGCCGACGCACTGCCGCTCATCGCCGAGGTGGCTGCCCGGCTCCCTGAGGCACCGAGGACCCATGCCTCGATCGCAACCGGCGCGCAACCGGCCGTTCTCGACGGCACCGCCTGACGGCCGCCCCGCCGCGCGCGAGACCGGCCCTCGGGCGACACGGGGCTGCCGGGCCCTAGTCTGTGCCGCGTGACCTTCCTGCGTGCCCTGTGGACCCTGCTCCAGGGCCGGGGATTTCGACGGCTGTTCGTCGCGCGCGTCACCTCCTCGTTCAGCGACGGGATCTTCCAGGTCGCCCTCGCGAGCCACGTCCTGTTCAACCCCGAGAAGGCCGCCGACGCGCAGGGCATCGCCGTCGCGTTCGCCCTCGTGCTGCTGCCCTACAGCGCGCTCGGGCCCTTCGTCGGCGTGCTCCTCGACCGCTGGCCACGTCGGCGGGTCCTGGTCGTCAGCCAGCTCGTGCGGGCCGCGGCGATCGTGGGCGTCACCGGGCTCGTCACCGGGGCCGAGACGGGCCCGGCGTTCTTCGTCCTGGTGCTCGTCGTGTTCTCCGTGAACCGCTTCATCCTCGCGGGCCTCGGCTCGGCGATGCCGCACGTCGTCCCGCGCGCCTCCCTCGTGAGCGCGAACTCCGTCGCCCCCACGTGCGGTTCGCTCGCCTACCTCCTGGGAGGCGGGATCGGCACCGGTGTGCGTGCCACGGGCGGCAGCGACGTCCTCGACGTGCTGCTCGCCGCGGTCGGCGTCGTCGTGGCCGCCTGGGCAGCGACACGCCTGCCGTTCATCGGCCCGGACGACACGAGCGAGGCCCCCTCGATCGGGCACATCACCCGCTCGGTGGTCAGCGGCCTCGCCGAGGCCGTGCGCACGCTGCCGCGCAAGGCCCGTCTGCTGCTCGTCCTCGTCTTCCTGACGCGCCTGCCCTTCGGCTTCCTGCTGCTGCAGACCCTGCTGCTCTTCCGCGGCCCGTTCGAGCACGGCCGCGGTGCCCTCGGCTTCGGCATCGCAGCAGGGGCCTCGGCCGTCGGCTTCGCCTCGGCGGCCTTCGTCACGCCGTGGCTGGCCCCCCGGCTCACCGCCGTGCCGTATGCCGCGCGCATGCTCGCGCTCGGAGCCCTGGTCTGCGCGGTGCTGGGCCCGTTCCTCAGCCCGTGGAGCATCGTCGTCGTCGCCTTCGTCGTGGCGTTCACCTCGCAGTGCGTCAAGATCACGGTCGACTCGCTCATGCAGGCCCACGTCGACGACCACCTGCTCGGCCGCGCCTTCTCGGCGTACGACGTCGTCTACAACGCCGGCATGGTGGCCGCGGCGGCCCTGGGTGCGCTCGTGCTGCCGGCGACGGGCCTGGCCTGGTGGCCGCTCATCGCGTTCGCCTGCCTCTACGGGGTGGCCGCGATGTTCCTCAGCCGGCTGTGGGCGCGGGCCTCGGTGCTCGACCTCGAGCGGCCACTAGGCTGACCCGCGTGCTGCCCGAGCTGACCGCCACCCGCTACGTGACGCCGCTCAAGGAGGGCGGCTCGCTGCCCGGCATCGTCGAGGCCGACGACGACGGCACGTACGTGCTCAAGTTCAGGGGTGCGGGCCAGGGCCTGAAGGTGCTCGTGGCCGAGGTCCTGGTCGCCGGCCTCGCCCGGCTCCTCGAGGTGCCCGTGCCCGACCTCGCCGTCGTCAGGCTCGACCCGCGGATCGCGAGGTACGAGGCCGACGAAGAGGTGCAGGACCTGCTCACCGCCTCCGTGGGCACCAACCTCGGCGTCGACTTCCTGCCCGGCTCGCTCGGCTACGACGGGTCACGCCCGCCGGACACCGACCTCGCCGAACGAATCATCTGGCTCGACGCCCTGACGGCGAACGTCGACCGCACGTGGGCCAACCCGAACCTGCTCGTCTGGCACGGACGCACCTGGGCCATCGACCACGGCGCAGCCCTCTACTTCCACCACTCCTGGCCGGGCAAGGCGCCGTCGCCCGAGCGCTTCGGGGCACAGCCCTTCGACGCGAGCAGGCACGTGCTTCGCGACGTGGCAGGCGACGTCGCCGGACGGCACGACGAGCTGGCGGCCAGGCTCGACCCCGCCGCTGTCGAGGCCGTCATCTCCGAGGTGCCCGACGAGTGGCTCGAGCCGACGCCCTACCTGGCCGACGCGCCCGCGGTGCGGGCGGCATACGCCGAGATGCTGCGCGCGCGACTCGACGGACCGCTCTCGTGGGTGCCGTCGGGGGTCGCGGCGTGAACGCGTACCAGTACGTCCTGCTCCGCCTCGTCCCACGTGTCGACCGCGAGGAGTTCATCAACGTCGGGGTCGTCCTCTACTCGCAGGACGCGGCGTTCCTCGACGCTGCCTGGGAGCTCGACGAGGCACGGGCCGCCGCGCTGTGCCCGACGTGCGACCTCGACGGCGTCCGCTCCATGCTCGATCGCGTGCGCGCCGTCTGCCGCGGCGAGACCGGTCGCGGCCTGCCGACGCTCGAGAAGCAGGGTCAGCGCTTCGGCTGGATCATCGCGCCACGCTCGACCGTGGTGCAGCCGGGCCCCGTCCACGGCGGCCTGTGCGTGGACCCCGCGGTCGAGCTGCAGCGACTGCTCGAGCGGCTCGTACGCGCCTGAGCCACAGGGCGGTTCGCCTCAGCGAGCACGCAGTGCCCACATCGCGACCGCGCTCGCAGCGGCGACGTTCAGCGAGTCGACGCCGCCCGCCATCGGGATGCGTACCGTGACGTCGGCACCCTCGACCGTGCGGCGCGAGAGGCCGTCACCCTCGGTGCCGAGCACCAGCGCGACGCGCTCGGGCGGGTCGGCCTCGAGGTCGTCGAGCGACACGGAGTCGTCGGTCAGGGCCATGGCCACGACGGTGAGGCCCGCCTGCCGGAGCAGGTCGATCCCGCCCGGCCAGGGGTCGATGCGCGTCCACGGCACCTGGAAGACGGTGCCCATCGAGACCCGGATCGAGCGGCGGTAGAGCGGGTCGGCGCACCGTGGCGTGATCAGCACCGCGTCGACGCCGAGGGCGGCCGCGCTGCGGAAGATCGCCCCCACGTTCGTGTGGTCGACGACGTCCTCGAGCACGACGACGCGTCGGGCGCCGGCCAGCAGGCCCTCGACGTCGGGCAGGACCGG
>JABFXB010000318.1 GCA_013361975.1 Dermatophilaceae bacterium | reverse complement strand
CCGCGGGGCCTGTCGACCCTCTTCTTCGTCGAGCTGTGGGAGCGCTTCTCCTACTACGGGATGCGCGCCATCCTGCTCTACTTCCTCATCGACACCGCGGCGGGCGGCGGCCTCGGCATCGACAAGACCACCGGGGCCGCGGTCCTGTCGATCTACGGCGCCTCGGTCTACCTGCTCTCGATCATCGGTGGCTTCACCGCAGACCGCGTCTTCGGCGCCCGTCGCTCGACGCTCTACGGGGCGGTCGTCATCATGGCCGGCCACGTCTGCCTGGCCCTGCCGGCGGCCGCGACGGCCTGGCTCGGCATCGCGCTCGTCGCGCTCGGCACCGGCCTGCTCAAGCCGAACGTCTCGGCGATGGTCGGCACGCTCTACCGCGCCGACGACGCCCGCCGCGACGGCGGCTTCTCGATCTTCTACATGTCGATCAACATCGGCTCGTTCTTCTCGCCGCTCGTCGTCGGCTGGCTGCGGGAGCACTACGGCTACCACGCCGGTTTCTCGGCCGCCGCGGTCGGTATGGCCATCGCCATCGCCTGGTTCGTCGTCGGGCGCCGCGCCCTCGGCAAGGTCGTCGACGACGTGCCCAACCCCCTCGCTCCGGAGGAGCGCAGCCGGGTCGGCGCGCTCGCCGTCGGCATCCTCGTCGCGTTCGTGGCGATCGTGGCCGTCGCCGGGCTGTGGCGCGACACCGTGCTCGACCAGGTCATCGACGCGATCTCGATCGTCGCGGTCGCCACGCCCGTCGCGTACTTCACGATGATGTTCCGCAGCCCGAAGGTCGAGCGAGAGGAGAAGTCACACCTCGCGGCCTACCTGCCGCTGTGGGTCGGGGCGATGCTCTTCTTCATGATCTTCGAGCAGGCCGCCGGCAAGATGGCGATCTTCGCCGCCGACAACACCGTCAAGGAGACGGCCGGTGTCACGGTGAACCCCGAGTGGTTCCAGTCGATCAACCCGCTCGCCATCGTGCTGCTCGCGCCCATCTTCGGCTGGGTCTGGACCCGGCGCGCCGGGCGTTTCCCGTCGACGCCGATGAAGTTCACGCTCGGTGTCACCATCATCGGTCTCTCGGCGCTCGCCATGGCGTGGGCGTTCGCGAGCTACCAGGGCAACACCGCCCCCGTCTACGTCCTCGGCGGCGTCTTCGTCATGCAGACCGTCGCCGAGCTGTGCCTCTCGCCGGTGGGCCTCTCGGCCACGACGCGCCTCGCGCCGCGGGCCTTCGCCAGCCAGGCGATGGCGCTCTGGTTCCTCGCCAGCTCGGCCGGCCAGGCCATCGCGGCCCAGCTCATCCAGGCCATGGACGGGCTCAGCGACGCGACGTTCTACGTCGTCAACGGCGTCATCACGCTCGTCGTCGCCGGCGCCCTGCTCGCGCTCGTGCCGTGGATCCGGCGCAGGATGTCGACGCCCGGGCTGCACGTGTCCGAGCCGTCCGCGCCCGCCACGGTCGGGGCGCACTGACTCGGCGCCGCTGACCCGGCGCCGCTGGGTCGAGGTATGCCGTCGCGACCGGACGCGACGGCATACCTCGCCGGGCGTACGCGTGGGGTGGGGTCAGCGCAGCAGCAGCACCGCGGCGACGACGCCCGCGACGACGACGAGCACGCGGAAGAGCGTGGGAGGCAGGCGCCGCCCGACGCGAGCGCCGACGTAGCCGCCGACGAGAGAGCCCGACGCGAGCAGCGCGATGGCGCGCCAGTCGAGGTCGGCGACGACGACGAAGACGAGGCCCGCGACGACGTTGCCCGCGAAGATCGCGAGGGTCTTGAGGGCGTTGACGACCCGCAGGTCGATGTCGAGGCCGAGCCCGAGCACGGCGACCATCATGACGCCCGAGCCGGCGCCGAAGTAGCCGCCGTAGACGCCGGTCAACAGCGCGAAGATCGTCGTCACCGGGCCCATCCGGGTGCGGGGGCCGACGTCCTCGCCACCACGCGACCTCAGCCAGCGTGCGATCCGCGGCTGCACGCCGACGAGCAGGCAGGTGCAGAGGATCAGCCAGGGCACGACGGCCTCGAAGACGCTCGACGGGAGGGCGAGGAGCAGGACGGCGCCCCCGACCGCACCGAGCGCGCACGTGGCGACGACGGTCCACGTGATGCGGGGGTGCTCGCGCAGCTCCTGGCGGTAGCCGAAGCTGCCGCTGACGCCGGCGGGCACGAGACCGACCGTGTTGGAGGCGTTGGCGACGACCGGAGGCAGCCCGACCGCGAGCAGCACGGGGAAGCTGAGGAGCGAGGCCACCCCCACCGTCGAGGTGAGGATGCCGGCGCCGAGACCGGTGCCGAGGACGGCCAGCATCTCGAGGGGCGTCACGACCCGTCTCGCAGCACGGCGACGTCGCTGACCATGACGACGTGGGCGTGCATGGCGGCGGCGGCCGCCTCGGGGTTGCCGGAGCGGATGGCACGGGCGATGGCGCGGTGGTGGACGAGCGAGTCGGCGGGGCGTCCCGGCTGGCTCAGCGACTCGATGCGGGTCTCGCGGATGAGGTCGCGGATCTCGTCCATGAGCCGGGCGAGCAGCAGCGAGTGGGCCGCCGCGGTGACGGCGGCGTGGAAGCGCTCGTCGCCCTGGACGCCGCGGCCGCCCGCGTCGACGTCGCGCTGCATGTCCTCGATCGCCTCGTCGATGCGGGCGAGGTCGTCGGCGGTGTGGCGCTCGGCCGCGAGGGCCGCGATCTTCGTCTCGAGGGCGTCGCGGGTCTCGATGATCTCCGGCAGCCGGTCGGCGTGGGCCCGGATCGCCTCGACGATCCGGCGCGGCGCGGGTGCGTCGGCGATGAGCGTGCCGTCGCCGTGGCGCACCGTGACGACCCCGATGACCTCGAGCGCGACGAGGGCCTGGCTGAGCGTCGCGCGGCTGACGCCGAGCCGCTGGGCGAGCTCGCGCTCGGGGGGCAGTCGGTCACCGGCGGTGAGACCGTTCTGGTCGATCCACGTGGTGATCTGCTCGGCCACCTGCTCGTAGAGCCGGGTGCGCGGGAGGCGGGACATGCCCGAGGTCGACATGAGGTCACTCTATTGACAGACGGCCCACTGACCTATTGGCTAGGCCACTGAGCCAGCCATGAGCCTCGTCACAAGGGCGTGGAACCAGGCGCGCTGGCCGCGACCGACGGAGGAACCAATGGGACCGGAATGGGTCTCCATCATCGCGCTCGTCGCACTCTTCGTGATCGGCACCCTGCTGCCGATCAACATGGGAGCCCTGGCCTACGTGGCCGCCTGGCTCGTGGGTGTCCATGCGCTCGACCTCAGCGAGAAGGAGGTCCTCGGCGGCATCAGCGGTGACCTCGTGCTCACGCTGATCGGCGTCACCTACCTCTTCGCCATCGCCAAGAACAACGGAACCGTCGACCTGATCGTCAGGTCCGCGGTCAAGGCGGTCGGTGGGCGCGTGGCGCTCATCCCGTGGGTGATGTTCTTCGTGACCGCGCTGCTCACCGCCATCGGCGCCGCCAGCCCCGCCGCGTGCGCCATCATCGGCCCGATCGCGCTCGGTTTCGCGGCCCGCTACAAGATCCACCCGCTGCTCATGGGCATGTTCGTCGTGCACGGCGCGCAGGGGGGCGGGTTCTCGCCGATCAGCATCTACGGCACCATCACGAACTCGGTGATGAAGGAGAACAACCTCCCGTCGAGCGAGATGACGGTGTTCCTCGCGAGCCTGGGCGTCAACCTCGCCATGGCCGTCATCCTCTTCTTCGTGCTCGGCGGCCGCCGCCTCATGAGCCAGCGCGCCGACGAGTTCGGTGACATCGACGACGGCGACGTCGACCGCGGCGGTGTCGGTGGGTCCGCGGCGGGCGGGGCCTCGTCCCACCCGTCGGGTGGTGGCACCGCGACCGCGACCCTGACCCGGACCCCGACCCGCGAGAAGCTCGGCGCCAAGCGCGACCAGGTGCTCACCCTCGTGGCCTTCGCCGCCGTCGCCGTCGTGGCCCTCGTCTTCGACAAGAACATCGGCTTCGTCTCGATCACGGCCGCCGTCATCCTGGCGATGCTGTCGCCGATCCAGCACAAGGACGCCGTCAAGCAGATCGCGTGGCCCACCGTCCTGCTCGTCGCGGGTGTGAGCACGTATGCCGCCGTGCTGACCGAGGCGAAGGCGCCCGAGTTCGTGGGCAACTGGGCCGCCGGCCTCGGCGCGGTCATCATCGGTGCGCTCGTGCTCTGCTACGTCGGCGGCGTCGTCTCGGCATTCGCGTCGTCCACGGCCCTGCTGCCGGTGATCATCCCGATCGCCGTGCCCCTCATCGCCAACGGCGGCATCGGCGCGGCGACGTTCGTGGCGGCGCTCGCGATCAGCTCGACGATCGTCGACGTGAGCCCGTTCTCGACCAACGGGGCGCTGATGCTCGCGAACCGGCCCGACACCGTCAGCGAGCCGGTGTACTACAAGCAGATCCTCACGTACAGCGTCATCGTGGTGCTTGGGGGTCCGCTGCTCGTGTGGGCCGCCCTGATCCTTCCTGGATGGTGAACGCATGACTCCTGAACCCCGTTCCACGGGTCCGCTCTCCGACGTCCTGGTCGTCGACCTGTCGCGGGCCCTTGCAGGCCCGCACGCGACGATGATGCTCGCCGACCAGGGCGCACGCGTCATCAAGGTCGAGGCGCCGGGTCGCGGCGACGACACCCGTGGGTGGGGGCCGCCCTTCGTCGGTGACGAAGGGCGGCGGGAGTCGA
Source organism: Dermatophilaceae bacterium (assembly GCA_013361975.1). Classification (GTDB taxonomy): domain Bacteria; phylum Actinomycetota; class Actinomycetes; order Actinomycetales; family Dermatophilaceae; genus Terrabacter. The sequence continues at coordinate 1,491 of JABFXB010000318.1, read as the reverse complement.
CCTACTTCCTGTCGGCGAACCGCAACAAGGAGTCGATCACCCTCGACCTCAAGGACGACGCTGACCGCGAGGTCCTGCTCGCCCTCGTCGAGCGGGCGGACGTGCTCGTCGAGAACTTCCGCACCGGAGTGCTCGAGCGGCTCGGCCTCGGCATCGAGTCGCTGACCGAGCGCAACCCGCGGCTCGTCGTCCTCTCGATCACCGGCTTCGGCCACGACGGCCCTGAGGGCGGACGCGCCGGCTACGACCAGATCGCCCAGGGCGAGGCCGGGCTCATGTCGCTCACCGGTTCCGGGCCCGACGACCCGCAGCGCGTCGGCGTGCCGATCGCCGACCTGCTCTCGGGGATGTACGGCGCCTTCGGCGTCGTCGCCGCCCTCAACGAACGACACCGCACAGGCAGGGGCACGGTCGTGCGCACCTCGCTGCTGGCGTCCGTCGTCGGCGTCCACGCCTTCCAGGGCACCCGCTGGACGGTGGCCGGAGAGGTCGGCCGGTCGGCCGGCAACCACCACCCGTCGATCGTGCCGTACGGCCTGTTCCATTGCCGCGACGGCTCGGTGCAGATCGCGGTCGGCAGTGAAAGTCTGTGGCAACGCTTGTGTGCGGCCTTCGGGCTCGACCCGGCCACGGACGGCCTCGCGACGAACCCCGAGCGGGTCGCGAACCGCATGCGTGTCATCGAGGTGCTCGAAGGCGTCTTCGCGGACTGGGATGCGGAGGCCCTGCTCGCGCGCCTCTCGGAGGTCGGAGTCCCCGCCGGCAGGGTGCGCACGCTCGACGAGGTGTACGCGTGGGACCAGACCGCGAGCCAGGGGCTGCTCGTGGAGGTGGAGCACCCCACTCTGGGCGCCCTCACGCTGCCCGGGCCGCCGCTGCGCTTCTTCGACGGCGACGGCACCGAGGTGACGCGGCGCGAACACGCCGCGCCGCCCACGCTCGACGAGGACGGCGCGGCGATCCGCGCCTGGCTGAAGGAGGAGTGATGGCCCAGCGCCCCTGGACCGCGCACGAGCTGCTCGACCTGGTGCTCGACGCCGGCTCGTTCGAGTCGTGGGACGAGCCGATCGACATCAGCGGCCAGCCCGAGGCGTACCGGCTCCAGCTCGAGGCGGCAGCCGAGCGGGCCGGCACCGACGAGTCGGTGCTGACCGGACGCGGGCTGGTGCGCGGGCGGCCGGTGGCCGTGGTGGTCAACGAGTTCCGCTTCCTGGCGGGGTCGATCGGACGCGCTGCCGCGCACCGCATCACGTCGGCGGTGCGCCGGGCCACGGCCGAGGGGCTGCCCGTGCTCGCCTCGACGGCCTCCGGCGGCACCCGCATGCAGGAGGGCACTCCCGCCTTCGTCGAGATGGTGGAGATCTCGCGGGCGCTCATGGCCCACCGTGCTGCGCGCCGGCCGTACCTCGTCCACCTGCGCCACCCGACCACCGGCGGCGTGTACGCGTCGTGGGGGTCGCTGGGCCACGTGACCGTCGCCGAGCCCGGCGC